>JASHTD010000172.1 GCA_030040725.1 Candidatus Sulfotelmatobacter sp.
TCTTCGCCTGTCGATCGCTATAGTCTCTTGCGTTGTTCTCTTCCTTGGTCTTCCTGCAAGTGCGTCTGACGGCAAAGGCGACCCTAATTCCAAAGCGGAGGGAACTCCGGCTTCCGGCGATATCGGCCCTTCGTCTTCGGGGTTCCTGATTCCTGGGCCTTTGCGATCATTCCTTCGCATGGCGGGAATCAGCCAGGAGATTTCGCGGGAAGATGTTTTGCCGCTGCTCAGTTGGAATGTATCGACGATCGGCTATGAAGGCCGTAACCACGCCACCGAATATCTGATTCTTCTGACTCGCTATGTAGCCCAAGCGAGAGAGTTGGCCGCGCTCGCCGGCAAAGAAGGCGTGATACGGGTTTCGGGCTGCGGAGATGCCGGCCCTCTTCTGCATATTCTCGGCTATCGCATGGTGTCTAATTGCGGAGAACCTGGCATGTCCCTTCTGACCGGGGATGCGGAGAGGGCGTTTTTGACGATTGATTCTGGATTTCCTCTGACTGATCTTGAGCAGAGTCTGCAAGCGGGCAAGCCGTTCCAATATTCGTTCTCATCGACGGATGTTCCCGTGCTCTTTGCCGTGGCGGACTGGAAGATTTCCGGCAGGAGAAAAAATCGCAGCGATGAAGCGAAGGGAACGGTGGATGAGATTTTAAGCGATCGCACTGTCGCACGACTGTACTGGGCGCTTTCGAAGATGGATCCCGAGACCAGGCAGTACCTGCAACGCAAGGTGGGAATTAAAGGGCTGCTTGATTATGCCGCTCTGCTGGACTTCTATGGTGCGCATATCTGCATTCGTCACGGCCGGGTTTTGGTGCCTGGCGGAAGGGAAGCGGAGGTGGCGTGGGAGGACTTAGCGGGCGCCAGCCCGAGCGACCCCGCTGATTTCATCGAGAAATTGCTGGCAAAAGATGACGGCTGGCTGGCCGCATATTTTGATGTGCTCTCCAATGTAAGCGCGCCGCAACAAGCGCACTTTACGCGAGCATCGCGGTTGCGGCGATTTTATGCGGGCCTGCGGCCGGGGAAACCGGTCAGCGCAACCAGCGGAGTATTCCGGCCGGCGCCGTGGCTCTTGCTCCTCGTCTCTCAGACTGAGTGGGCTCCGGATGGCGAGCCCCTCGTTCCGGGAGGCATCGAAGTTTGGCGCGAGATTCTATCCCGGTGGAAAGATCCTTCGCACCAGGTGCGAGATTTGCAGAAACGGAATGTAAAAACCCCCGACGACTTGCTGGAAGGAATGTTCTCTCTGTCTCGCGAAAATGTTGATGACGGACCGCTGCAGGCCTACTTGGCTCTCAGTCAACTCTCCAGCCGGCGGCCGCATGGGCATGGATTGGGCGCTGAAGCAGTTCGCTCAATGTGCCTTAAATTTTCCGACTTCAGCGATCAATATCGAATATTTTCAGAATTTCCAGAATTGAGCGACTCTTCCATCTTAATGTTCCTGAAGGTGGCGGATCATCTGGATAAGCTTCCCAACCCAGAGCGCGACGATGCGCTAGGTATCATCCAGGCGAACATCGGCATCTGGCAAATTCTGGCACGTCAGCAGCAGATCCCGAGCGCGCATATCGAGCACTCGTGGCAGAACGTGATCAAGCCGTTCGAACACGTTCGCTCGTCAAGTCAACTGTATGAGGCGGGACGCACTTCGCTCTCTCAGCTTTTCCGCGCGGCAACCGGAAAAACCGAAATCTCGCAGGATGAGATCGTAGAGTTACTCGCCGGGCCTCAACAGACCATGCCGGAGGGAAGAGAGATTCACCGCGAACTGGGCGACAATATCCGATCTGTACTGGATGCTCAGCGGCTGGTTTCGCTCGACACGCTGATCGCTCTGGACGACGGTTTGCGAGACAAGGCCAGCGGAATCCCACCGGAAGAATACGTCCTCCACCTGGCCGACGAGCTGCATGAGTTTCAGATGCCGCAGCCGATCTTTACCAGCAGCGAAAGATCGCAGTGGGCGCCCCCTTTTTACAACACTCATCATACCGACCTGGAGATGAGAGCCAGCGTGGCCAAGGTGCTCAAAGCTGCCAAGCCTTCGTCCGGACAAATTGATGAAGCTCGTGGTCAGCTCGCGCCGTTCCTTCGCGACATTCTGGTTGGCCTGAATTATGCTTATTACGAGCCGCCGGGAGCACAGGCGCTGCACGTCAACCCGCTGTTTGTTCGCTCGCATGATTTTTCCGGAGAAACCGTGGAGGGGATCAAAGCGGTTTGGCAGGCGCCACAACTGTTTGGTGTCGGCTCTGCGGCGGGTGGGGGAGCACATTTTGTTGGTTCCCTGGCCGATCTGCCGTACGTGCTCGCCGAACTCGAGCAGGATTTCATCGCTCCGAAGAATGTTCAGGCGCTGATCTGGGAAGAGCTGGTTCCGAGTCTGCTGGTGAGCTCAGTCTTGCCGCGTTGGTGGGACGTGACTCCCACTGAGCTGCATGCCGCCGCACTTTATCAGCGAAGCGGCGAAGAAATAATTACCGCGTCGGCAAACGATGAACAGTTGCGAGCCAAGGTGATGGCGATCCTTTCCGACCGAATGCTGCCGCGGGAATTGGAAGGCGTTGAACAAGGAATAAAAGATAAGCAGATATCTCAGGTTCTCGACGAAATCACTCCCGCCGATACTTTCTATCTGTGCGGAGAATTCGAGAGCAAATATCCTGAGGAAAACGGTTCTTACGGGAGCGCGGGAGCGGAACTGGTGAAGTTGCAGCGCCAATCTCCGAAGGAAGTCAGCTGGGCGCGTCTTTCCCACGATTTTGGGATACCACATCCGACATTGAGTTACAGCTACGCGAGCGAACTGCTCAATGTGCCGCCGCTGCCTGCGTTCTCGGGCTTTGCCAGCCGGTTGCTTGCCGAATCGTGGGAATCCTCAAATCTGTATTGGGCGCGGCTGGCTGATGAGCAGGGTTACGCTCCCGTCGCGCTGAATCGCCTGGTTCCCCAGCTTACGCAACAGATGATCGCAAGAATCTTTGCCACCGATCTTGAGGACTGGCCGGCGGTTCTGCGAGCTATGCGCGAGACCGGGACCGATTTTCGCAATGGAAGAATCGCTTCTTTAACTAATACGGCCGAACTGCGTCACTGATTTTGGACTGTTGAGTGCAAATGCGCTCCGCAGATACTGCAAGACAATCTGGAATCGATGGCAACAGGAGCTTAAGGATCATGCCTCGCCGATTTCCTGCTTTTCGCTCCCTTCTGATCTTTGCCGTTCCTCTTCTCCTATGTTCCAGCACCCCTACCTTCCTTGAAGCCCAGGATGACGACTCGGCGGTTCACGTAGTGGTGAACATGGTGCAGCTCAACGTCGCAGTCACCGATAAGAAAGGCGATTACGTTACCGGGCTCCACCCGGAGGATTTTGTCATCACCGAAGATGGAATTACCGAGAAGCTGGCGACTTTTGCCGAAGGGGACATGCCTGCGCGCGACATGCAGGCTTATGACTCGAATTCTTCGGACCATGGAACCGGGCAGGGAAGTAATGCGCCGCCAACTTTGCAGTCGCTGGTCGCAGGTGCGAATGTTTTTGTTCTCTTTGACAGCAGCAATTACATGTATCGGGATTTTGTGTTCGCCGAAGATGCGATCGCGGAGTTTATCCGTTCTCTCGAAAGTGCCGATAAGATCGCTTTCTATTCGTACAGCCGCGATCTCCTGCGGTCCTCGCCCCTCACCTCCGATCGCACAATGGTTCTGCGCGGCGTGCGTTCGACTGTGGCCGGAGATTCCGCCGCTCTTTACAACGCGCTGCTGCTCACAGTGAAAGATGCGGCTCGCTGCACCGGAAGAAAGATCGTCGTCGTTTTCTCCAACGGTCCGGACAACTCGAGCGTGGTTCCCCCGGAAGATGTTGCCGAAATGGCGCAATCCGCCGGCGTGTCGGTTTACATGATCAGCACGCAGGAAGCCAGGATCGAACCAATTTCCACCGCGGTTTTCGAGCGCATGACGGCGGATACCGGCGGCATGGCTTATTTTGCGAAGAGTTGGCGCGATGAGCGTCGGGCTTTTGCTTCGATTCAGAATGATCTGGCGCACTTGTATTCTCTAAGTTATTACCCGAAGGCCAATTCGAATACCGGCTGGCGCGCTATCAACGTGAAGCTGGCCGGGGATAAGGCGCGGAAATACAAAGTACGCACGCGCAACGGATACCGTCTGCAGCCGAGGCGCTTCTCCGGACGCACCACCGCTTCGGCCGACATCAACCCCTAGCCATAAACTAGCTTAACTGCGTTCCTCGAAGCCGCACTTGACTTTCGGTGGCTGCCGACTCGCAGCTTGTGCTCTCCCGTTTACCTACGCCTTGCCCCAATTAAATCGTTTTAATACTTGACAGGCGAACCTCGCCCCGACTAAATTGCTCCTGCCGCCGCGTACCTCTCGATTGAAAAAAATCATTCGTTGAGGTTCTTGAGCGCAGCCAACAAGACGTGTCAGAGTGGGCCAGACCGACTCCGATAGCAGATATTTTCTTTCGTTTGATTCCTTGGGTATTTATGCGGCACGCATCCCCGACGAGTGCCGCGGAATGGATGGGTTGAGAGAACCGAGTTTGGAAACCGAGCGGTAGCGAATTAAAGGAGGGCAGCGATGAGACTACTGATCTGGTTGCGTTTTGGATTGGGAGTTCTCCTGGCGCTGGGTTTGGCCGCGAATCTCATGGCGCAGGTGGCCGGACGAGGTTCGTTGAGCGGCTTGGTTACGGATAGCTCCGGGGCGGCCATCGCGGGCGCTGCGGTAACGCTCACCAACGTCGATACCGGTGTGGCCGTGTCAGGACGGACGTCGGCAGGTGGATTGTATTCATTTCTCAGCCTGGTTCCCGGCACCTACCAACTCAAAGTCGTGCAACCAGGTTTCAAGACGGCCCTCCAAAACCAGATCACAATCGCCGTGGACGCGCAGCAGCGAGTGAACATGTTGCTGGAGGTAGGTGCCGTGAGCCAGAACGTGACCGTTTCGGCTGCGGCTGACATCGTTGCCACCACCAGCAGCACCACCGGGCAGCTCATCCCCTCCGAGGTTATCGAGCGTACTCCCCTGCTGACCCGCGATATATTCGGCCTGGTCCAACTTGTCCCAGGTGTCATCCCGCAAGATGGCAATCCCACCTCCCTTGATTCGCAACGGAATGAGGTTTCGAATTTCACTATCAATGGAGCACCACAGGGCACGGTCTACTACATGCTGGACGGCAGCCCGCTGACCATCGGAGAAAACAACCAGGGCGTCGTAATTCCAGCTATGGAACCCCCACTGGATTCTGTGGAAGAGTTCCAAATGGAGACCAATGTCACTCCAGCGAGCGTTCAAACCGGTGCGGCCGGGGTCATCAGTCTTGTCAGCAAAAGCGGCACCAATAGCTTCCATGGCGACGTTTTCGGCTTCGCCCGGCCCGATGCCATAGTCTCCAACGATTATTTCGACAGAATCGCCGGCCAGCCTGTACCGGATTTCCATCGCTATCAGTGGGGCGGCTCCGTCGGTGGCCCAATCAAGAGGAACAAAGTGTTCTTCTTCGCAGACTACGAGGGCACACAACAGGCCAGCATAGCCACAACCACACTCACGGTGCCCACGGCGGCGGAAAAGCTTGGCGACTTCTCCGGCGATCCTGGACTTACCATCTACAATCCTAACCCTTCGACATGGGCTGCAGGCCCGACGCCCTGCATCGCTCCTGCCACCATCTGCCCGCAGCCGTTTCCAGGAAATAAGATCCCAAAGGCAATGATTAACCCGATTGCCGCAAAATATCTACAGTACTGGCCGGCGCCTAACTTTCCCACCAGCGGCACCTACCACCCGCTCAACTATTTTGCTTCCGGCTCCAGTCCTGAGGCCGTCGAAAGATTCGATGTCCGTTTGGATGACAATCTGAAATCGAACCAACATCTCTTTGGGCGGGTTTCGGTGGCGCGTGAACACGATAGCACCCCGAACTATTTCAACAACCTGTTTTATCCCGCTAACCTGAATTTCAACCATGACGGCAACATAATGCTGGGCTATGACCGGACGATCTCGTCGAACACCGTGCTCCAGTTGCGTGGCTCCGCAACTCGGCATTACGAAAACGACGGACCACAAGCCCAGGCTGGCTTCAACCAAACTACCCTCGGCTTCCCAGCTTCGTTAGAAGCCTCTTCGACTTATCCATCGATTCCATACATGTATATCACTGGAAATGGAAACGACGCCCCCGCGTCACTGGGCAGCCCTACTTTTTCCTTTTTCAAATTTGCCACCACCAACTACGACTTCAGCACCACGCTCAACACCGTGAAAGGACGGCACCAACTCAGCCTGGGATGGGACTTTCAGATGTTTTATATGAATGTTGGCCAGACGCTCGACCCTGCTGGCGCTTACCAGTTTGCTCCCGATGCCACCAGTTCAAGCGTTCCCGCTGCTGACGGCGATGCCTTTGCATCCTTCCTGCTTGGTGTTGGCTCGCTCGACCAGGGGCAACCTAGCTGGACGACCGATGTGTTTGGCGCCAATAGCAATCGTTATGACGCCCTATTTATTCAGGACGGCTGGCACGTGACAGACAAGCTGACCATTAATGCCGGCTTGAGATGGGATTTGTTCCTTGGAGCGACCGAGCGTTACAACCGCATGGAGTACTTCGACCCGACGCTTACGTACAAAGTAAATGGAGTAGACCTGACCGGCGGAGAAGTCTTCTCCAACAGTGCGCATCGCAGTCCGTTTCTTACCAACCATCGCGACTTCGCTCCCCGCTTCCTTCTGACATACCAGTTCTTGAAGAATGCCGTAGTACGCGGCGGCTTCGGGATTTCCTATGGGCCCAGTGTACATATGGCTGAGATCAATCAATTCAACGATGACTCGTATCTAGCCGAGACAACCTGGCTGGGATCCATTTTGGATCCCACCGGAAACTATCTGATTCCAGTGAATTCGCTTTCGAATCCCTTCCCGAATGGCATCGTGAAACCAACCGATGGTAGCCAGGGCGCCGCCACAAACGTGGGTCTCGGCGTGAACAGCTTGTTCCATTCCCAGCCGGAGCTGACTACATACAACTTCAATTTCGGAGTCCAATACCAGTTTCACAACCAGGTGATTTTGTCTGTCGCCTGGGTCGGCAGCCGCGGGCTGCACTTGCCCTTCAGCAATCAGGGCAATACCGACTCCAACTCGCTTTCTCTGGGCACGATCGCGCAGTATCAAGGCAATCTGCTGAACATGGTCCCATATCCCTACGCTCCCGCGATTACGAACCCCGACGCACCATGGTTCGGCGCAACGCAAGTACCGAAGTGGGTGATGCTCGAGAAATTCCCGCAGTTCTCCTATGGCGCGAGTCCCAACAGCGTTGGGGTTGGAAGTGGAGTTCTGGAGTGGGGCGCTCCCTTCGGAGATTCCATCTATCATTCGCTGCAAGCCAAACTCGAGAAGCGGCTGACCCAACACTTCACCACGCTCGCGTCGTTTACCTGGGGCAAGCTGATCACCGATGACAATGCCGGTTCGCTCGCGTTTAATGGCAACAACTTCGCTCAGGCGCAGGACATCGACAATTTGAACCTGGAGCGGAACGTCAGCACGCAGGACATCCCCTTCTACTTTTCCTGGTTACTGTCCTACGATTTACCAGTCGGCGAGGGACGAGCGGTCAATCTGCGGGGCTGGGCGAATGGAGCCCTTGGCGGCTGGACGGTGACGGCGGTTGCGGCTCTTAGTGACGGGCAGCCGATCGCCACCCCCAACGGCACGGGAGACATCTGGTTCAATCAACGCCCCGATATTGTTGGCAACTGCGGCAAGGGCGCGCCCAGGACCGTTGCGGAATGGTTCAATTACACTTGCATGGCGCAGCCGGCAAGCCAATATTTGCCGGGGACAGCGCCGTCCATCCTGCCCGGCGTTCGTGCAGACGGCGCACACGATCTGGATCTCTCGATCGCCAAGCATTTCAAGATAGGCGAGCATAAGGACCTCGAGCTGCGAGCCTCCGCCTATAACTTCACCAACTCGATCCAGTTCGGATATCCGAATGTTTTTTGGGTTCCCCCGGTGTCGGGCACACAGCCTACAGCCGCTCAGATGCAGGGCTTCGGCCAACTCACAAACCAGGCAAATACTCCGCGTCAAATGAGTTTCGAGGCGCGCTTCAAGTTCTAAATGTGGTCACCTCGATCGAGGCAATCTAATGGCTACTTCACGGCGTACTTTTTTGGGGACAACTATCGGCGCTGCCGCGTTAACGGTCGTTCGCCCTCTGGCTGACGCAGTCGTTCCGTCTGCTCAAAATGCAACCTCGTCGGCGGCCGATGCTGCGGTAGTCCGGGTATACGCGGCGCCGAACCAGGTCCTCAACTCCTTCGATCCTGATCAAGCGCTCGCGACATCGATGGACATTCAGTCACGCGAGTCGATTGAGACGATCTACACCCCCAAAAATGTAAAAGTTTGCTTGTCCGCGGGCTGGGGACCGATCAGCTATCGCCTGCATACTCCGGAGACTATCGATTATTGGCACTGGAATCCCAACGGCCGGTGGAGCGACGAGGCAAACCAACGTGGATACTTCGTGGGCAGCTCGGAATTGGGTGAACCCATTCGCGATTCATTCGGCTACAGTCTTCCGCATCGCGGCTGCACGCACAATGGCGGCACCGAGCGTGGCTATTCCCGCCTCACGGATGGTGATTCCAAAACCTTCTGGAAGAGCAATCCTTACTTGGCCAAAGCGTTCACTCACGAAGATGACTCTTTGCATCCGCAATGGATCATTGTTGATCTGGGCGAATACCACGATGTGAACGCGATCCGCATCGACTGGTGCGAACCGCGCGCCACGGAGTACGAAGTACAGTATTGGGTCGGGGACGATCCCATGAACTGGGAAGAACCAGCCATGGACTCTACAAACCAGGGTGGCGAGTATCTTCCCGTTGCCAATCAGGCCATGGGCAACTGGGTTCGTTTCCCCCGTGGTGCGGTTCACGAAGGCAAAGCTGGAAGCGTAACTCTGAAACTTGCGGACAAGTTGATTCCAACGCGTTGGGTTCGCGTGGTGATGACGCAATCGTCCAATCAGCCGGGTCCGCACGGAAGTGATGACGTGCGGCATCGGGTCGGATACGCAATCTATGGAGTTCACGTGGGCAGATTGGAGGCAGATGGTAAGTTTGCGGATTTCGTGAAACACGCACCCGACGGCCGCAAACAGACCGCTACATATTGCTCTTCGACCGATCCCTGGCACACCGCGGAAGACCTCAGTCCCTACGGAGACCAGACCGGCTGGGACATTTTCTTCACAAGCGGCATCACCAATGGTCTACCCGCGCTCATAACCGTTCCTCTGATTTACAGCGTTCCCGAAGACGCAGCCGCGATGGCCGCGTATCTGAAAAAGCGCGGGTATCCCATCAGCTGGGTCGAAATGGACGAAGAAGCGGATGGGCAATACTACATGCCTGAGGACTACGCCACACTCTATATTCAATTTGCAGACGCAATGCTCAAAGTCGATCCCACGCTTAAAGGTAAGCTGGGCGGGCCCGTGTTCCAGGGCATTAATCAGGACGTCTCGGTCTGGCCCGATGCGCGCGGAAACAAGTCCTGGTTCGGCCGTTTTTACGAGTATCTGAAGTCGCACAATCGCCACCAGGACCTGTCATTCGCTTCTTTCGAAATTTATCCCTACGAAGCCTGCACCATGAAATGGGAGGATTTGTATCGGAACCGCGAGTTGACGCGCAAGACTCTGCAGGCGTTCTGGGATGACGGGCTGCCAAAAAACATCCCGCTCATGAACACCGAAAGCAATCTCAGCGGTTCGCTTTCGGTCTACATGTCCGATATTTTTTCGGCCCTGTGGCTGGCCGATAATGTCGGCAGCTTCTTCGCCGAGGGCGGCGCGCTTTACGTTCATTCGCCGATCGAACCCAGCGGCATCGAGCATGGCTGCCAGGGCTGGGCAATCTGGGGCAATGCCCTTTGGGACCGGGACGCGAAGGTCATTGGCTATACCGCTTTCTACTATGCTAGCCGGATGATCAATGACGAGTGGGTGACGCATCGCAGCGGCATCCATCACCTCTATTCTGTCGATGTCGGAATCGAAGATGCCGCCGGAAATGCTCTGGTCACGAGCTATGCCGTTCGGCGCCCAGATGGCCAGTGGGCCTTGCTGCTCATCAATAAAGATCGAGACAATCCGCATCCGGTTCGAGTCGCCATTGAAGGCAATGGCGGAACCGGACATTTTGTCGGCACAGTTCGCATGGTCACATTTGGCAGCGAACAATACGTTTGGCACGGCCAGGACCCTACCGCTCACGCCGATCCAAACCTGCCGCCGGTGATTTCGTCAATCGACGCCTCCGCACAAAGTGTCTTCACGCTCCCCAAGGCGTCTGTCACGGTTTTGCGCGGCGAAGTCGTAGGGCTCACGCCTTAGGCAGAGTTCGCGAAATTGCAATAGCAACGCGGCGGTCTTCCATGCCTGACCAGCCTCGACAAAAATAGTCAGCCGACGCTATCGGGCGATTCGACTCAAGTCACCGACTCAGGAGAACAGCAGGTCAAATCCTCTGCCGCTTCCACTTTCCCCGCTTGAACAAAATTGCGCTAGCTGCGGCCATCGCCGACTCGGCGATAGCGATCGAAAAGTACACACCGCTCGAGCGCATATGGAGCGGCATGGCTAATAAATACGCCATCGGGATCTCAAATAACCAGAAGCCAAATAGGTTTACGATGGTCGGGGTCACGGTATCACCGGCGCCATTGAAGGCCTGCATCATAACCATGAAATACGCGTACCCCAAATTTCCGTAGCTGACAATACGCAGACAAGCCGCCGCCAGGCGCAAGACGGCGGGGTCGGACGTGAACAATCGCACGACGGGCTCAGCGAAAAAGACAAAGAATATTCCCACCGTGCCGAGGAAGAGCATGTTGTACAGGCCAGTGCGCCAGACGGCGGTTTCAGCCCGGTCGGGTTTCTTGGCGCCAAGATTTTGTCCGACCAGGGTTGCCGCGGCGTTGCTCAATCCCCATGAGGGCAGGATGACGAAAATTACGATGCGAATGGCAATGGTGTAACCCGCCAACGCTGCCGCACCGAAAATGCTTACGATGCGCACCAACCCGATCCAACTCGTATGTGCGATTGCGAACTGCAGAATGCCCGTCAGTGACAGGCGCAGCAACCGCCAGAGCACTTCAAAATGGACGCGAATTTGCCGGCGCAGAATTCGAATCCGCTCGGTGCCCTTCAGCAAACGATAAAACTGATAGGCCACACCAATGCTCCGCCCAGTGAAGGTCGCCAGTGCGGCCCCAGTTACGCCAAGACGAGGAAACGGCCCCAGCCCGAAGATCAGGCAGGGATCAAGAATCAGATTGATGACGTTCGAGACCCATAGCAGGCGCATGGCGATGGCTGCGTCGCCCACCCCGCGGAAGATCGCGTTGTTCAGAAACAGCAGTAACACGACGAAGCTGCCCCCCAGGCAGATTCGCGTATAGCCGGAGCCGACCGCCACGATCTCGTTGCTGGCTCCCATCAAATGCAGAAGACGTGACGCGAACACGAAACAGGGAAATCCAATCAGGACCGAAAAAACGAATCCGAGGAGGATGGCTTGCACGGCCGCGTCCGCCGCGCCTTCTGGATCCTTCTCCCCTGTGCGCCGCGCGACCATGGCGGTGGTGGAGAGGCTCAGCCCCATACCCACCGCGAAAATGAGGCTCAACATGGATTCCGTGAGCCCGACTGTGGCCACTGCATTGGCGCCGAGGCGACCGACCCAGAACACGTCAACCACCGCGAATAGCGATTCCAGCACCATCTCCAGAACCATCGGCACTGCCAGGAGAAGAATGGCGCGGTTCAGACCGCCGGCAGTGTAGTCCTGATGCGAGCCCCGGACTGCTTCGATGAGTTCGCTCCATAACGAGCGCGGCCGTTCCACTGAGGAAGTTGTGATTGTGGTTGCCATGAATAGCTCTCCACCGGATCTGCAGTAATCCGGCTTCATTAGAACAATGAGATAAGCAGGGAACCCGCGTCACGCGGGTCGAAGGGAGCGAGCTAACGAGGGTTAAACATGGCGTTTCTCAGCGCGGATCGTTTCAAATTGCTGGTCACCACAGGAAACGAGAAACCGCTTGCAGGATTCTATCTCAGTAAGCTGCTGGCAGGCAAACGACTCTTCGCCAATTGTGCATTCGGGAGCTACCGAATTTCCACACTTTCATTGACTTGATTTATCTCCGGTCCTAAGATTTCAGCCCAATGATTGGCCAAACAGTCTCACACTACCGCATCGTAGAAAAACTGGGCCGGGGCGGGATGGGTGTTGTCTACAAAGCGGAGGATGCCGACCTTGGTCGCTTTGTCGCTCTCAAATTCTTGCCCCCCGATGTGGCAGAAGACCGGCAGGCTTTGACCCGGTTCCAACGCGAAGCCAAAGCTGCCTCTGCCCTGAACCATCCCAATATCTGCACGATCTATGAAATCGGCAAGCACGATGGGCATCCTTTCATTGTTATGGAATTTTTGGATGGTCTGACGCTGAAACACAGGATCGCGGGTCGCCCGCTGGAAACCGAATTGATCCTGTCACTGGCTATCGAGATCGCGGACGCTCTGGACGCAGCTCACATGGAAGGCATTGTGCATCGAGATATAAAGCCCGCGAACATCTTCGTCACCAAGCGCAGTCACGCCAAGATTCTCGATTTTGGGCTGGCGAAGGTTGTGGTCCCTGCCAATTCTGAGAGCAACATCGCGGCGGCGGGCACGCAGACTGGCTCCGTCGACGAACAGCACCTGACCAGTCCCGGTTCCGCTCTAGGAACCGTGGCGTATATGTCACCCGAGCAAGCCAAGGGCAAGGAACTGGACGCCCGAACCGATCTATTCTCCTTTGGTGCAGTGCTCTATGAGATGGCGACCGGCGCATTGCCCTTTGCGGGTGAAACCTCTGCGCTGATTTTCAATGCAATACTGAATCTCGATCCGCCCTCACCGATTCGATTCAATCGCGATATTTCTTCCAAGCTGGAAGACATCATCTCCAAGGCTCTGGAGAAGGATCGCAATCTTCGTTATCAAAGTGCAGCGGAGATGAGGGCCGATCTGCAGCGGTTGAAGCGTGACACGGAGACCGGGCGCCTGCCAGCAGCCAGTTCGGGAAAGGTAGCAACGGTAGAGGAAAGCGGAACCCAAGCTGGAATGGCGCAAGCAACTCCGGCGCTAGTCTCCGGAAATGTTGCTGGGCCATCATCGAGTACGCCGGGGAAATCGGCGGAAGTTCCGCTAGCGGGGAGAAGTCTCTGGAGAGTCGTGGCTCCGTCGGTGATCGTGCTGGTCGCACTGATTGCTGGCGGTTTCTACTACCGGTTGTATCGCGCAAAGCGTCTGACCAATGAAGATACGGTCGTTCTCGCCGACTTCAGCAACAACACGGGCGATCCGGTTTTCGACGACACGCTCAAGACAGCACTTGGTGTTGCTCTCAACCAGTCGCCATTCTTGAATGTGCTCTCCGACAGCAAGGTCACAAACACTTTGAAATTAATGACACGTCCGTCGAGTACGAAACTCACGCCTGAAGTAGCCCGTGAGGTTTGCCAGCGCACGGGCAGCAAAGCGTATATCGCCGGGTCGATTGTCAGTCTGGGTAGCCAATACGTTCTGGAGCTGAAAGTAGTGAATTGCCAAAGTGAAGATGTCTTGGCGCAAGAGCAGAACACCGCCGCCCTCAAGGAGAAGGTGCTGGATGCATTGGGCAAGTCAGCGGCCAGGCTGCGTGGGGAATTGGGGGAATCTCTAGGAACGGTGAAGGAGTTCGACGTTCCATTAGCAGAAGCCACGACCTCCTCGTTGGACGCTCTCAAGGCATACAGCTTCGGAGTAAAAGCTTCAGGGGAGAAAGGTCCGGCTGCCGCTTTGGCTTACGATCAACGCGCTATTGAACTCGATCCGAATTTTGCTTTGGGGTATCGGGCTGTGGGCGGCGATTACGAGAGCATGGGTGAAATGGGACGAGCCAGCGAATATTACACCAAAGCATTTGAGCTGCGGGAGCATGCCAGCGAGCGAGAAAAATTGGACATAGCGGCTCATTACTACACAGACGTAACAGGTGAACTGGAGAAAGCGGCACAAATCTACCAGGAGCGAATTGCCAACTATCCCCGGTCACCTGCATCCTACGGCAATCTCGGCAACGTGTACGCCGGTCTGGGAGATTACGAAAAGGCCCTAGCCGAATTTCGTGAAGACACCGGTAGTTTCGATAACATCACCAATGTCCTGCTCGCTCTGCAGCGCTTCGATGACGCGCGACAGACTGCACAACAGGGACAAGCGCAACACCTTGATGACTTGATACTACATAACGGACTCTATGCTCTAGCTTTTCTTCGCGGAGACTCTGGCGCCATGGCAGAACAGCAACATTGGCTTGGGGCTCAACCCGCGTATGAAAACTGGGGACTTTCCTTGGCGTCCGAAACGGAGGCGTATCAGGGCCGTCTTGGCAAAGCTCGCGAGCTGACGAGGCGCGCCGTCGACTCGGCGATTCGCGCCGACAGCAAAGAGACCGGCGCTATATGGCTGGAGAACTCGGCCTTGCGCGAAGCTGCGTTTGCCAATCTGACAGACGCAAAGCAAGCAGCGCAGGAGGGTCTAAAGCTGGCTCCCACTAGTCCAGGGGTTACGGCCGAAGCCGCCCTCGCATTTTCCATGGTGCGCGACGTGACACGAGCTGAGGAGCTTGCGCAAGCGCTGAACAAGGCTTACCCGCTGGACACGCAGATGCAGTCTTTATGGCTGCCCGCGATCCGGGCGCAATTGGCGCTGCATCGAAGCAATCCCACCCTCGCGCTGAATACTTTGCAGGCGGCTACGGTGATTGAGTTTGGGCAAATTCCATTCGTCGCCAATTTGTCCTGCCTTTTGCCAACGTACATTCGAGGTGAGGCCTACATGGCGGCCGGACAAGGGACAAGTGCCGCGGTCGAGTTCCAGAAAATACTCGATCACAGCGGTATCGTCTGGAATTGCTGGACGGGAGCATTGGCGCATCTGGGCGTGGCTCGGGCGGCTGCGCTGCAATCGAAAACCTCCCGAGGTGCTGATGCCGACGCTGCGCGGGTGCGGGCACTCGTGGCTTACAAGGATTTCCTCACCATCTGGAAAGACGCCGACCCCGACATCCCCATCCTGAAAGAAGCCAAAGCCGAGTACACGAAGCTGCAATAGCACCGAGCGAACCAATCGCTCCATGCGAGCCGTTTTGTGTGTAGAACCCTACGCAGTGCGCTTCCGTTCGATGTGCGCCCGTTCGAGATAGCGGCCGGTCCTCACATCGACGCGCACAATTTCTCCGGGGGCGATGAACAGGGGAACGCGAATCGCAAAACCATTTTCCAGCTTGGCTTCTTTCCAGGCGCTGTCTTGTTGGGAATGAGCGGGCGCCGCAGTGGTCGCTACCCGTGCTTCCGCCACGTCCGGGAAAACGACGCTGATCGGCTCACCCTCAAAGAACTCGACTGGCAACTCCAATCCCGGTTGCAGGAACGCTTCTCCTGGTCCAACGATCGCGCCAGGAACCTCGACCTGCTCAAACGTATCAGGGCGCATGAAGATGCAAGTGCCGCTGTCAGCATAGAGGAACTCCATCATGCGGCGTTCGAGTTCGAGATCTTCCAATCTTTCTTGCGGACGGAAGTGCGGCTCCCACAACCGGCCGCTGCGTACATTCATCAGTTTGGTCTTCACCACCCCGCCCATCTTGGCGGCTCCGGCCTTGGATTCCACCGCGAGCACTTTATAAACCTGCCCTTCGATGCGGATGACGATTCCTTCGCGTAAATCGCATGCGATGATCATGAGGAGTTACCTCAGGCTGTTATTTTGAGAAGCTTGGATTCAGCAAAGATTCGCGTTTCCTCTTGGACTACTCTGCATTTTCAAGCCGATTCCTGTTCTTCACAGTGATCGAAGTCACAACCGGAAAGACTGGCGCTGAAGACTTTTCTGGTCTCACAGCGGTAAAAGATCACATGCAGTTGTGCGCTGCGTCCTTTCGATTCTTTTCTCAGAGCAGAAAATAAGTGACAGAAGGCAGCGAAGGTGTGTGTAGCGTCCGCCTGGTTTTCACCATCCAAGGCGCGAAACAGGATTTGCTGCCGGGGAGAAAGCGATGGATGTGAGACTCAGTTCGGAAGAAAGCGACGTATTGCTGGAAATCCTGGAGGAAGAAGACCAAACCTTGTTGGACAAAATCTCGCATACCAAACGAGAAGCGCCCAAGAAGACATTGAGACAGAAGGAAACATTGCTCGAAGGCATCATTGAAAAAATCGCGGAGCAGACGCAAGAAGAGGAGTTTACCGATCTATGGTGGTGACGGCCATAGCCAACAGCACAAGTGTGCGCGATACGGTCCGGCAACTGTGGCCGGAAATTGACTGGATCGAGGATCCGCAATTGCGGGAGCAGGTGGCAGAAACATGGGCCCTGGCGCTCGAGCGCAGCACGCTGAAACCAAAAGATCTCGAACAGATTCCCTTCACTTTGCAGGTGCCAAACTGCCCGATCAGATTCATGGAGCACAAGCGCTGTGTTGTGCACATCGCCCGTGCGAGTGCGCTCTTTATGCAAGAGTTCATGGGACGCGCGCTTCCAGTGAACATCGACGTGGTCATTGCCGGCGCGATCCTCGCGGATGTGGGCAAGTTGCTGGAGTATGAAGTTGGCTCGGACGGCAAAGCGCGGCAGAGCGAAAGAGGAGAAGCGCTGCGCCATCCCTTTACCGGAGTCGCGCTGGCGCTCGAATGCGGCGTACCGGATTCCGTTTGTCACATCATCGCCGCCCACGCCGGCGAAGGAGATCTGGTGAAACGCTCGACCGAGGCGTTCATCGTGCATCACGCCGATTTCATGGCGTTCCTGCCGTTCAAGAATCCCAGGAACATCCACATCAAATAATTTAAGGAGCGAAAAGTGGCCACTATGAATCCCGGAGTCGAAAGCAAAGAGCCGGTCACCGCGACGATTTCGCGCTGGGCTGCCGGGTTGCGCTTTGAAGACATTTCTCAGGATGCCATCTATCAGGCAAAACGTTTTCTGCTCGATTCCCTCGGGTGCGCTCTCGCCGGCTATCGGCAG
>JASHTD010000316.1 GCA_030040725.1 Candidatus Sulfotelmatobacter sp.
ATTTCAGTTGTCATCCCGAGCCGCCGGTTGGGCTTGACATTGCATCTATATGTTCTGTACATTCTGTCACGAATGAAATTATTGACATGGCCAACCTGACCGGAGTGCAGAAGCAGTACATCCTCCACTGGGGCGAGATGGGGACGCGATGGGGCATCAATCGCACCGTGGCGCAGATTCATGCCCTGCTCTATCTCTCGCCGCGGCCTCTACCAGCCGAAGAAATTGCCGAAACCCTCAGCGTGGCGCGCTCGAACGTGAGCACCTCGATTCGCGAACTGGAAACCTGGGGCATCGTGCGCGCCGTGCATGTGCTCGGCGACCGGCGCGAGCATTACGAATCGATGAAAGATGTCTGGGAAATGTTCCGGCTGGTGGTCGAGCAGCGCAAGCGCCGCGAGATTGATCCCACCCGCGACATGCTGCGCCGAAGCCTGGAGGAATTAGATCCGAAAGAACCGGGTGCGGAATTTACCCGCGAACGCATCGCATCGATGGCCGGCTTCTTCGACGCTGTGACCGAGTTGCACGATGATATGAAGCGCCTCCCGACCGGTACCGTGCGCAAGCTGCTGCGCCTGGGAGCGAAGGTCAGCGCGAAAAGAAGGGGCGGGCGTTTCGGGAGAACTGGGACATAGGTTGTCTCCGGGTTGAGTGGTCGGCAACGCTCGTGCAATTGGGATGCCCATCCTGCGCCAGAAACGGGCGAAAGGGGGCAAAACGCGGCCGCCTCACTTGTGATACTTCGAAAAGCGGCTTGAAGGGTCAACTTGCTCGGCCTGCTCTTTCTACGGGCAAGTGAGTTGTGCCGACCCTTGCACGGTGCACCCTCCGCCACAAGCAGTTTCGGCCGTGCAGTTATAAACTCCCGGAGGAAGATCGGCCGGCTGGTTCGCCCACACTGTGTAGGTCCCTGCCGCTCCTCTCGCGCATTGCGCCAGCCCGGCACTTGTAACCCACACAGCGCTCGTGGCGGCAAACTGATAGCAGGCGCCCCAGTTCGCCGTAAGCGGACTCACCGTCATCGGCGCTGTGCTGAAATGCCCGGTGGCAACGAACTGCACCTGACCATTGGCATAGTTCTCGGCATCGGCGCTAGCCGGGCTCAAAGTGATGGATTGAAGCTGATGCTGCACTGGAGCCGAAGAACCGCAGGAAAGCGCGAGCACGCCAGCCGCCGCCAGCGAGCCCAGCGCAAGAACGAGCTGCAGGGCTTTCATGATCGGCCTCTCGCTGGTTAGAACCCATGAAAAGGCTCCGAGTTGCAGTGGGGGAAACAGATTTGGCCGTACTGTCGTACCGCGGGTAAGCCCAGTACCATTGGCGCCCGGCCTGTGTTGCTTGCGAACCCCTCTATCTATTAAGGCGCGAAGCGAGGGCAAAAATGGTAAGCACGTTAGAAACATTTCTTTAGCCCGGCGCAAGCACAGCCGCGCTAGCGCTCGACCACTGTCTCGGTTGATAATTTGACACTTATGAACACGTCGAATTCGCTAGATAACAAGAAGGTCTGGTTGACCCTTGGCGGCTTGCCCCTGACCATGCATTTCGAGTGGCCCTTTCATCGCTCGACTTCCGGAGCCGATTTTTGGGTGCTGCATTCCTACATTAATGTGGAGGGTTCCGACGGTCTGCATGCCCTGGTCGCGGTGAACTTGTCGGCCACAGTGCACGAGGTGCTGCCATCGCTGGACCTAAAAGATGCCGAAGCTCCCGTGGTCAATGCCTTGCGCAAGGAAGTCGACCGGAATCAGATCGAGTTTGTGAAGCAGGGAAAGCTGCTGCCGGTCGCATTCTCCAGCCGCCATTACGATTTCAAACGGCAGAAGTGGGTTTTCGGCAAAGCCAGTGATGACGTGATCGCTACTTTCCTGGAGAGGAAAGTGTATTGGCAGACCAGGTTGAATTCCTCGGCCCCACCCGAAAGTTCGCGCGGCGCAACCGGAGTCTGGATTGCCGATCCCGCCGAAGCGCAATATCTCGAAACCTCGCCTGAGCATTTGATTGAGGTTGCGGGACGCCTGCTGGCCGCCGATGGCCTGCTGCGCATGAACGGCGATTATGCCGTGGCGACTGCCGGCCTGATGGGGCGCGCCGAGCGGTTTGAAGCAGCTATGCGTAGCGCACTGGAAGAGGTCGAGAGGAAACGCGTCTTTGAACGCGGATAGCTTGGTTCCCGGCGCGACCTGTGTCTCTTGGCCAACTCGGCGACTTGCCGACCACTCTGACCGTATAATCAGAAAACTCTGCAGGTTCGGGCAACCGTCGATCAAGGATGGCCAACCATGCGCTCTCTCGTCGCAACGATTTTTCTCGCTGTCTTCCTGAGTTTGATTCTGACTGCTCCCGCTTACTCCCAGATGGAATTTCGAGATGACAAATCGGGGGTCACCCTTTCATTGCCTCCAGGCTGGACGTGGAACAACCTCGTGAACGAGCGAGACGAGCAGACAAGCTTGGTGGTTTTTCGAGATGCGGGGTCAGGAATCGAGCTGACGCTGTACGTGCACATGCTGGTCCCGCCGGAAGCAATGACTCCGGCAGAGAAAATGAATAGGAGGCTTTTGAAGCAGGCGCAAGCTAAGGTGCGACAGCGTCTCCGCGAAGGTTACCAGGACTACCACCTGCGAGAGAGCAGTCTCACCTTGCGCACCATCAACGGACGGTCGGGGCTGACGTGGGTTGCGGACTACATCGATCATGGCCGCAACATAGTCGAGTATTTCGCACGTGCTCGCAGCGAAAACACCAACGCGCTGTTCTTCGCCCGAATGCCCCCTGAACAACTCGATGATTTCAAGGCCAAAGTTGACCCTATAATCGAGACTCTGCAAATTCCGTAGGCCATGCCTAGCTCTACAGTGACGGCCCTCGTCAGTTTGCACTGCCGCCGCCCATCCCATAATCTTAATTTCGAGACCAAAATTTCATGCCTCTTAAAGAAAGATTCCTCTCCAATACTCTGCGGCTGTTATGCGTGATTTCGTTCGCATGCGTCCTCAACGGTTGCACCAAAAAATCGGTCGCACAAAGTTCTGTTGATTTAGAAGCCTCGGTGAAGGTTCCTTTTCACTTCATTGCCTATGGCGACACTCGCTTTCACGATCCGAAAGATACGGATGCCGCCAATCCCACGGTTCGCGTCGCCTTGGTCAAGGCGATCGCGGCTGCCGATCCGGCGTTCATCTGCTTTACCGGCGACATTGTCTACAACGGATATGACGCCAACGATTGGAAAGTCTGGGACAGCGAGACTGCCGTCTGGCGGGAGAAAAACATTCCGGTCTATCCGGCGCTTGGCAATCACGATCTGCACGGCAACGAGCAGACCGCTCTGGCCAATTATTTCCAGCGCTTTCACGATCTCAAAAACAGTCGCTTCTACGCGGTTCGCGCTGCGAACTCTCTGGTCCTGGTCCTCGACAGCTCGCTGGACGAAACCTCTGGCGCGCAGGGACAGTGGCTCAGCGCCAAGCTCGACCACATTCCCGCGGACGTCGATTTCGTTTTTCTGATGCTGCATCATCCCCCTTACACCAGTTCTTCCGACGCGAAGATGTTCGGCGGAGGCCATTCCTCCCGCTCGCCGGAAAAAAAACTAGCCGAGATGCTGGAGCAGCGCCAGCCGAACACGCGGGCGCGCTTTGTGGTTTTTGCCGGGCACGTGCACAACTATGAGCGCCACGAGCATGGGGGAGTTACCTACTTCACGACCGGCGGCGGAGGAGCTCATGCCTATCCCATCCAGCGCGCCCCCGACGACCCTTACCAGAGCAAGGAAATCAATTATCACTACCTGATGGTTGACGTGGATCGCGGCACGCTGAAGATCACCATGCATCGCCTCGATCTATCGAGCGGTTCGCCCGTCTGGACCGAACCTGATTCCGTCGCCATTTCCGTGCCGGCGGCGAAAGCGACGTCGGCCGGCAAGTAACCAACTTCAAGAGAAGAGAATCCGAGAATAGAAGAAGACTGAAGCAAAAGTTTGCTGCCGTTTCCCTTCTAACTTTCACGCTGAAAGCGGTAGCGTCCTACTCTTTCGTGCGCGACCGCTTCCGCGACCTTCAGGAACGCCCTCGCGGCGTGCGAGAGTCCGGCTTCTTTTCGATAGATCAACCGCAGCTTGCGCTGTACGCGCAGCTCGCGCACC
>JASHTD010000001.1 GCA_030040725.1 Candidatus Sulfotelmatobacter sp.
GATCGCGGAATTTCAGCTGAGGTGATCGCGACGGATGGGCCGTTCGGGAACCTGGTGACCAATGTTTCGGCGGAGGATTTTTCGAAACTGGGTTATCAGCGCGGGCAGGAAGTGCCCGTGAAGATTGGCGATAAAGAGATGAGAGTCAAGTTCGTAAAGACCTTCAGCGATGTGCCGCTGAGTCAGCCGCTGATCTACATCGATTCGCGCGGGCGATTCGCGATGGCGGTGAACCAGGGAAGTTTTGCGGTGACTTATGGAGTGAAACCGCCGGTGGAGTTGTTTATCCCGCGGGCCGGGCACTAAGGGCGGAAGCGCTCGAATGCTTACGTGGGATTGCATTTGGAATTTGGCCATAGCAGCACACAGAATGGAGGCGTGAACGAATATGAGGGGCGCATATTCATCAGGCTTGGTGGCAGCGCTGTTGTACATTTCGATTTTCGCGGGAATGCTTGCGGCGCCGATGCGGTTAACGTCGCAAAGTTATCGGGGCTCGATTCGGGGCAGCGTCGCCGACCCGAGCGGCGGCCTGATCGTCGGAGCAAAAGCCAGTGCCAGGAACACCGCAACCGGATTGACGCGCGAGACCGCGACTGGCGCCGATGGCGGCTACGTTCTAAGCGAGCTTCCTGCCGGGGAATATGAGTTAACGGTGACGGCGCAGGGATTCAAAGCCAGAATCATGCATGCCCAGGTTAACGTCGGATCGGACACGAAGGCGGAAGTCGTTTTGCAGATTACCGCGGAGCAACAACTCGTCGTCAACGCGGAAACTCCCATCATCGAATCCTCGCGCGATGTGTTGAGCGAAGTGGTCGATCAGAAACTCGTGGGAGAGCTGCCGCTGAATGGGCGGGACTTTGGAAAGCTGGTAGCACTATCGCCGGGGACGACGGTTGATCCGTCAGGCGTTGCCGGCACGCAGGATGGATTTGGGCAGTTCAATATCAACGGGAACCGCGATCGGTCGAACAACTACACGCTCGATGGGACTGACGACAACGATCCGTTCTTCAACAACTCGGCGCTGAATCAGACCGGAATTGGCGGAGCGCCGGCATCGCTGCTGCCGATCGACGCGATTCAGGAATTTAATCTGGAATCGCAGTTTGGCGCGGAGTATGGACGGAACAGCGGGTCGGTGGTGAACATCATCACGAAATCGGGGACAAATCGTTTTCACGGATCGGGGTTTGGATTTCTGCGCAACAGCGCACTGGATGCGCGAAATTATTTCAACACCGAACCGCACAAATCGGTTTTTCAGAACACGAATTTCGGCGGAGCGCTGGGCGGGCCGATCGTCAAGGACAAGACATTTTTCTTCATGGCGTATGAAGGGCAGCGGGAACGAGTGGGGTCAGATTTTCTTTTGCTCGTACCTACGTCGAACGAGATTGCCGAGGCAAAGGCGACGGCTCTGCTTTATCAGCCTGCGATCAATCCGGGGTTGAATGCGCTGCTGGCGTTCTATCCGCAGAGCACGACGGGGCAGATTGCCGATGAAGTGCGGGACACGAACAATGGCGATAATTTCATCGTTAAGCTGGATCACAACCTGACGAAGACGGAATTGCTGACCGGCCGATACGCGTTCGCGCAAAGCTATCAGGTCTTTCCGTTCGGCTCGCCGGGAGGGTATGGAACTGGATCGCGCCTGCCGCAGTTCGCCCAGAGTTCTCCAACGCGGGTGCAGGTTGTTTCGGTGAGCCTGCTTTCAAGTTTGAAAGGCGGCGACATTAATGAAGTTCGGTTTGGCTACAGCCGTTATCGAACGTCGTTCAGCTCGCTCGATGCGGACTTTAATCCGGAAAATATTGGCTTGAATTTCGGTACGGGCAAACTGGGCGTGCCGGAGTTCGATTTCACCAACATCGAAAACCTTGGCGCGACGGGATTCAGCATCCCGCGCGGGCGGACGAGCGGAACGTACCAGATTCTGGACAACTTCACTTTGCCGAAGGGCAGGCACACGATTAAGGTTGGCGGTGAGTTTCGCCGCGCCGCCATCGTCAATTTCAACGACAACCTGGAGCGCGGGATTTTTCAGTTCACTGCCGGGGCTTGTCTCACGACGGGTGCGCTCGCATGCGGACAGCCGGGTTACGATCCGGTGGTCGACTCGCTGGCCGACTTCTATACCGGTGGCGAGGAGGACGTGAATTTCTGCTGCTCGTACGTCTCGGTGGAAAAAGGCAATACTCACCGCACCACGTACAACAATGGATTCAGCTTCTTCGGGCAGGATGATTACCGGATCACGAGCAACCTGACTTTCAATTTTGGCCTGCGCTGGGAGTATTTTGGGCCGATGAGCGAAGCGAACAATCTGCTGTCGAACCTTGGCCGGGATGGCAATTTAGCCATGGTTGGCACGGATGGGTTGAACGGACTCTACTCGCGTGATCTGCATAACTTCAGTCCGCGGCTGGGGCTGGCGTGGAATCCGCTGAGGAATACGGTGGTTCGCGTTGGATATGGGCTTTACTACGACTACGTTCCGCAACATTTATTGATCGCGAACTACACGACCTCGGCAGGTGTGGCGACCAATCCGATCGGGCCGGAGCCGATCCTGCCACTGAACTATGACCAGACCGCGTTCAACGGCACGAATCCTGCGAGGGATGCACCGATCATGAACGGCGTGGAGAGCGGGCCGTACTCGATCTTTGTCACGCCGCGGAATTTTTCGACGCCTTACACGCAGAACTGGAACGTCAACGTGCAGCAGAAGATTGAAGAAAATTCTTCGGTTGAGTTGCGATATGTGGGCAGCAAAGGCACAAAACTGGTTCGGCTGACCGATCTGAACGAGCCGAATGCGAACGATGTATCTCCAAATCCGAATTACTTGTCGATGGATGAACTCACGCCCTC
>JASHTD010000002.1 GCA_030040725.1 Candidatus Sulfotelmatobacter sp.
GCGCTGGCCGATGGCAGCTTCGGCCACGACGGCGTTTTTCATGCCAAAGCGCTGCAGGCCAAATGCGCTTCGAAATATGCTCCGCAGCAGCCCGGGAATCAGATGCATGCCGCGCCGGTCAAGAACGTGACACAGGCGCAACCTGCGGCTCAACCTGCGTTTGCTTCGAACTAAGCTGCATCGAGTTAAACGGCCCAGAGTTCGGCGCAGGCTTTCTTTCGTAACCTGCGCATAGGCAGATGCCCATCATCTTCGCTACACTCATCGCGGAGTGAGATTGCGTTAATATTCCCTCGCCTGTGACAGAGACTGCCGCCATCATCAGCGTCCACAATCTGATCAAGCAGTTCGGCCGCTTCGCCGCTTTGCGAGGCGTCAGCGCAGAATTCGCGGCGGGCAGATTTCACGTCATCCTCGGCGACAATGGAGCCGGGAAGACCACGCTCTTGCGCGCTCTGGCGGGATTAGCTCATCCCACGCGCGGCGCGGTTTCGGTTTTGGGTAAGAGTCCGCGCCAGGCTTGTCGCGATATCGGCTACATGGCCCATCCCTCGCTGCTCTACGACGAAATGAGCGGGATGGAAAATTTGAAATATTTTGCACGGCTGTACGGGATTTCTGGTGATGAGCCGTGCGCTCAGGCGATTTGTGCTGTGCGGCTTGATCCGGCGCTGGCGCGGCCCGTCGGGCAATATTCGCAAGGGATGAGGCAGCGCATGTCACTGGCGCGGGCCATTCTGCATGATCCGAAAATTCTTTTTCTCGACGAGCCGTTCTCGAACGTCGACGTGCATTCGGCTCAGGAAATGGTGAGGCTGCTCAAAGGCATGCGCGATGCGGGCAAGACGATTTTTGTGGTGACCCATCAGGCCGCGCTGGTCGAAGGCGTGGCCGATGAATTCATCTGGATGCAGGCCGGGCAAATTGTCGATCGCACGGCGAGCTTCAATCAACATACGGCAGGAGTGCAGCGGACGTGAATTCTCTCTGGCCCATCACTCTGGCATCGCTCGCGAAAGACATTCGCCTGGAATGGCGCTCGAAAGACGCGCTCAACTCCATGCTGTTTTTTTCCCTGCTGGTGGTGGTGATCTTCAGTTTCTCTTTTGATCCCACAGCAGAGGAATCACGAGAAATTGCGGGAGGGTTGGTGTGGGTTGCATTTCTATTTTCTGCCATTGTCGCACTGAATCAGACCTGGGCGCGCGAGTTGCGCAACCAGGTGCTTGACGCCTACCGCGTCTCTCCCGCTCCGGCGAACGCATTATTTTTGTCGAAGGCGCTCGGCAATTTCATTTTGGTGATGTTGCTCGAAGCAGTGATGGCGCCACTGTTTATGGTGTTTTACAACCTTCGAGTGCTGGGCACGGCGTGGGAACTGATTCCTGTTTGTGTGCTCGGAACATGGGCCTTGGTAGCCAGCGGAACGTTTTTCGCGGCCATGTCGATTCGCACGCGGATGCGCGAAGTGATGCTGCCGCTGATTCTTTTTCCACTCTCGATTCCTGCCATTCAAAGTATGGTGGAAGCTACGCGCATTATTCTCAGCGGCGACGGCAATCCGCGGTTCTGGATCGTATTGCTTCTCACCTACGATGTGGTGTTTACTACTGCTTGTCTGGCCTTGTTTGAAACGGTGTTGCAGGCAGAATGAAAAAGGCCTTCGCCATCCTCGCGGTTCTCACGGCATTGCTGCTTATCTATGCCTTTTACCAGGCGATGTGGGTCGCTCCCACGGAGCGTACCATGGGCGACGTGCAGCGGATTTTTTATTACCACGTGCCCTCAGCGTGGACGGCATTCATCTTGTTTTTTGTGAATCTGGTCGCATCGGTAGCGTATCTCGTGCGCAAGAATCCGAAAGCGGATGTTGTTGCCCTGGTGAGCGCCGAGGTGGGGGTGATTTTCTGCACGGTAGTGTTGGTTACAGGACCGATCTGGGCACGGCCGGTGTGGGGCATCTGGTGGACGTGGGACCTGCGCCTGACGCTGACTCTGGTGTTGTGGCTGATTTATGTCAGCTATCTCGTCTTGCGTCGATTCTCCGACAGCGCACAGACTCCGAAGCTGGCGGCCGTGCTGGCGATTTTTGGCGCGCTCGATGTACCACTAGTTTATTTCTCCATCTGGTTTTTCCGCACCCAGCATCCGCAGCCGGTAATCGGAGGCGGAGGTTCGATTGATCCTCGCATGCTGCATGTTCTGCTGATCAACTGGCTGGCGTTTTCCTGCTTTGCCTTTCTGGTTTGCTGGGCGCGCTATCGCCTGGAGATTTTGAGACGCGACGTGGAAGAAGCCGAAGCACTCGAATCTCTGCTGGAAACTGGAACATCGGCGACGATTGCGAAGGGCAAAGTTCCGTTGGGCGGAGGGCCGCGATGAATTCTCTTGGGTATCTTTATGCCGCTTACATCGCGACCTGGGTAATTCACGGCCTGTATATCGGCAGTCTCGTGCGTCGCTACAATACGCTCAAGTTGCGAATGAAAGAACTGAGCAAGGCCTCGCAGTAACCTCCGTCGACAGTTTTTCTCTCTGAGATTAGAACCTCGTGAGATCCAAGCATGGAGCAACGAGTCAGCATAATCACTCTGGGTGTTTCTGATCTAACACGCAGCAGAGAATTTTATGAGCGGCTCGGCTGGCACAGATCGATGGCCAAGTCGGAAGGCATCGTCTTCTTTCAGGCAGGAGGAATGGCGCTCGCTCTTTATCCGCGGAACGAACTAGCCAAAGATGCGAACGTTGCCTCCGAGGGCGAAGGCTTTCGGAGTTTTACTCTCGCATATAACGCCCGCAGCCGCGAAGAAGTAGACTCGGTTCTCGCCGAAGCGAAGACTGCAGGCGCGAAAATTGTTAAGCCTTCGCGGGAAGCTTTCTGGGGTGGCTACTCGGGATATTTTTCCGATCCGGACGGGTTTCTCTGGGAGGTCGCATGGAATCCGTTCTTTTCGATCGAAAAATACGGGGACCTTCGAATCCCCGACTAATCAGCACCTCGGAGCGAGCAGTCTGACCTGACGCGTACCTCAGCCTCTAGTTCGATTTTTTCCAATCCCGCTGCAGCGCGCTCAGGAAGTCACTGCCGCCGTTCGAGCGCAGAAATTCATAGTCCTCGATCATGGCAGCGGTTCCGATGCGCGAAGAGGGAAGCGGCGATTCCACGCGAATTACGCTCGCGGTAAAGCGAACACGCACAGGATCGGTGAGCGTGATGTGAGGCGGAAAGGTGAGCGTGACTTCGCACGGTGTTCCGGCGGGCACCGACCGGTCAAGGTAAAAGAAAACTCCGCGTGCGCTCACGTTCTGGGTTTCGGTGTGAAACTCGTTTGCCTGGTCTTTTTCTTGAACTAGGCGAACCACTGCAGGCAGGCGCATGTCAAAGCGCCGCATAGCCCGCCGTTCCTGGTAGTCTGGTTGCATCCGTCCTGTAAATTCCCAAAGCATCTTCTGAACGAAGGATGAAACAGGGCTGTACGGATCAACTTCAGGCTGGGAGTATCAACGTCCGCCGGCCCCCGGCGGAGCGTCACATGTTATCAATGTATAGAATCGCAGCAGCTTTGCAAGAGCAAAAAGACTCCCAAAACATAAGTTGAGGTCTGCGCGAGCAGAAAGGCTCCGGCATCAGGATGGTAGAACAGTTTTGGCGGTCAGCCTTGGGGGACAGAATTTAGTAGATTGGACCCTAGCAACCTTTTTCACACCACTTTCGTGCCATCCTCGACATCTTTCCTCGATACACGACGCATCTGAGCAATTCTGATGGCCGATTGAGCGGTACGTCGCTTGACTTGTCCATCCATCAGATGTTTAAGTAGTTGTTTGTTTTCCGCCAGCCCCAGAACAGTCACAGCGGCGGTTTCGCCGGCGCGAAGGGTGCTGATTTGTGCGCCGTTTCAACTCTCCAGAGTTTGGTCTGAAGAAGATCGCGATAAAGAAAATCGGCGTGAGCCGGAGGCAAAGCGTAATGGGAAATGGTTGTGGGTCGGGGCGCAGTTTGAGAGAGAAAAACGCCACAGGGCTCGGGGATCACCGCTGGTTCAAGGCTGGCGCAATTGGGTCGGTCCTGGCACTCATATTCGCTGCTTACGCGCTGCTTAGCCCGAGTTCTCACCGCGACGCTCCGACGGCGTCTCAGGTTCCTGCCGTTCCATTTCCAGGCCTGCATCACGCTTCTGCCGATGCGAATGCCGTGAGCCCGAATGGCCTAAGCCTAAACGCCCTAAGAAAGAATGCTCTCAAGAAGCCTGATGCGCAGGCGCTGCTCGGGCACTTGCCGCTCATTTTCGAACCAAACCATGGGCAGAGTGACCCAAATGTAAAGTTCGTGGCGCACGGGTCCGGGTACGGTCTTTCGCTGGAGGCCACGGAGGCGATCCTCGGCTTGCAAAGTGCGTCTTCGGCGCGCGGCGGGAGCCGGGATCAGTTGATCCGCATGAAGCTGGTCGGGGCCAACCGCGCGGCCGAGATTGCCGGAACTGATCCGCTCCCTGGAAAGAGCAACTACTTTATCGGAGGCGATCCGCATCGCTGGCGCACCGGTATTCCGCAATTTGCCGGGGTTCATTACGCAAATATCTATCGCGGAATCGACCTGGTTTTCTATGGAAGCCAGGGACATCTGGAATACGACTTCCACGTTGCTCCCGGCGCCGATCCTTCACGAGCCGAACTACAGTTTGAAGGCGCGGGCAAATTGGAACTCAAGGACGGCGACCTGCTTGTCGCAGCGAACGGTCGCGCTGAACCCATCCTGCGCATGCGCAAGCCCGAGCTCTATCAGCGGGACGGTGATCGACGTGTACCGGTGGAGGGACACTTTACCCTTCGGGCAGGCAACCGGGTAAGCTTCCAAATTGGCGCTTACGATCGCGCACGAGAGTTGGTTATCGATCCGGCTCTGGTTTTCTCCAGCTATTTTGGGGAGATCACCTCGGGGACCCGGGCTTCAGTTGCGGTTAACGGAGATGGATATATTTATCTCTCCGGATCGACAACCTCGGATACCGGGTTTCCAACCGCGATCGCGGCAACGACACTGGGCACGACTCACGTTTTCGTCGCGAAGATTAGTCCATCGTCGCCGCCGTCGCTGGTTTACCTGACGTTTCTTGGCGGCAATGGCACCGACACCAGCATGGGCCTCGGCGTCGATCTCGGGGGCAACACTTACGTGGCGGGAAACACAACTTCGACGGGCACAAGTTTTCCCACCACCAGCTTGGCCTATCAAACCTCTCCGATGGCCAAAGGCTCCCGGTGTGCCGGTATTACCTGCACTTCTCTATTCGTGAGCGCGATTAATTCCACCGGTGCGGCTCTGAATTATTCTTCGTATGTTTCGGGCAACGGCAACGATGTCGCCAGCGGAGTTGCCATCGACGCCAGTCAAGACGTCTTCATCACCGGTACGACAACCTCAAATAATGTACCCAGCAGCAGCGTCGCTTTTCCAGCGACCCTGCTGCCGGTGCCCTTCCAACCCGCGCCTTATTCAACCATTCAGTTTTTTGTCACAAAGGTGAACACTACAGTTCCGGGAGTGGGCGGCATTGCCTATTCCACATATTTCGGGGGCAGTTTGCCACAAACGAACCCGATCGCCACAGGCGGGGGCATCGCGGTGGACGCAACCGGGAACATCTACTTCAGCGGGACGACAAATTTCTACAACAGCGGCTCAGGTCTCTATGGCGATAGTGGTAATTCCGGTGATTTTCCGATCTTAAACTCTTATCAGCCCTGTCTGGATACGGTTCCTCCGGTTACGCTCCTCAATCCGAACCCGTGTTCGCCGCCAGCTACGCCGTACCCCACTGATGCTTTCATGGCCAAGATCAATCCGCTCGGCCAGACGGGAGCACAGCTGCTTTATTCGACCTATCTCGGTGGTACAGGCACCGACACCAGCACAGCGGTGGCAATTGATTCGACGTATGTGTATATCACCGGATCGACAAATTCTGCGGATTTCTATTTGCCGCCGACCGAGCAGGCTTATCAGAGTTGTTTGAACAATCCCGGCATCGTCGAAGTGTCGACGGCGAGCTGCCCGACGACGAACACGAATACCGACGCTTATATCGCCCGTTTCACGAACCCGTCACTGAGCACCACCGGCGTGCCGAATTTCGTAGGCTTAAGCTACTTCTCTTATCTGGGAGGCAGCGGGAACGAATCCGGTAATGCGCTTACTGTCGATACGGCAAATGACGCGCTGGTCACCGGCTATACGACTTCAACCAATTTCCCCTTCACCCCAGGATCGATCCAGACCGTACTCAACGGCGCGCAGAATTCTTTCTTTGCTCACATCAATACCAATGAGACCGCTTCAGTGACCGGCGGCTCGTACGCCACATATTTCGGCGGCAACGGGACCGATAACGGCACCAGCATTGCGGTCGACATCAGCCTCAATACGTACTTTGCAGGGAGCACGACTTCAGCGACTGGAACCTTCCAGGTTCCCGATGCGCTGCAAGGCGCGTTCAATTCACCAGGCCCGGATGCGTTTGTCGTCAAGTTGGGAACGCAGAGCGATCTGTGCATTAACTGCGTGACTCCGGTTGTTTCGCCGAGCGGGGCTGCCGCCGCCGGAAACCAGGTTACGATCACGTACACGGTCTCGAATAATGGCCCAGACGTAGCTACCGGGGTTAATGTGCTTGGGCAAGTTCCCTCGGGAGTGACATTCGATAGCGCTTCGGTCAGCGGGAGCAGTTCTAGCACGGCGAGCAGCACTGTCGGCACATGCAGCGCGGCGACCGGCAGCACCAACATCACATGCCAAATTCCGACACTGCAAGCGGGCTCGGCGGTGAACGTAACCTTTGTAGTTACGCCGCTGATCCCAGGCACATTTGAGACGACGGCGACGGTGTCGGATCCCACCAACACCAATACCAACAACACGGCTACGGCTTCATTTGTCGCCACCTCCTTTACTGTTTCAATCGCTCCATCGTCGCAAACGGTTGCCGCTGGCCAGTCCGCTCAGTTCAACGTGGTAGTGGCTCCAACGCAGGGCGTGTTTGGCGCAAATGTATCGCTCACTTGTAGTTCGTTGCCCACGGGAGCCACTTGCAACTTCGCCACCAGCACCATCAATCTGAGCAGCGGGGCCGGAAGTTCTTCGACGGTTCTGAACGTTGCGACTACGGCCCAGCCGGTGCCCACGGCATCAACGGGATGGCATCATCCGCTCTACGCGTTCTGGCTGGCGGTTCCAGGGATGGCGTTCCTGGGATTGGGTGGAGCGGGCAAAAAGCGCCGGCGCAATATGTTGTTTGGCCTGATCGCGTTGATGGTGTTCTTTACCATGACGCTTCTACAGCCCGCCTGCAGCAGTCCGAAAACGCAACCTACGGTGAGCGGTACTCCTTCTGGGACCTATCCGCTTACGGTCACCGCAGCCTCGGGTTCACTCACTAAGACGGCCGGTTTCAGCTTGTCGGTGATACCGTAAACGCGGACGTAGTACGAACGGAAGAATTATTGGGAGCGCTCCGGACTTACGCGCCGGCGGAAAGTTTGTGGTGGCTTTTTGTTTCAGCGATCCCGTATTGCCGAATCTTATAGAGCAGGGCTTTGTAGCTGATCTGTAAGAGAGCAGCAGCTTGCTTGCGGTTCCAGTTCGTTTGCTCGAGCGCCTGACGGATTGCTTCCCCTTCCGCTTCATCTTTTGCGGAGCGGGCCAGCGATTTCAACCCGCCTCCCGCATCGCTTTTCGCTCCTGCCTCGGAATGAGCCGCTGCCGCATGGCCGCCATTTCCATCGTGGCGAGGCTGCAACTCCGCCGCAGCCAGATGCTCATCTCCCAGAATCAGATAACGCTTGAGGAAGTTATTTAACTCTCGCAAATTTCCTGGCCAGTTGTAGGTCTGGCATGCTTCGAGAAGTTGCGGCGTCAGAGGAAGCGGAGGACGCGCATAGCTCTCGGCCATCCGCGTCATCGACTGTTTCAACAGGACCGGGATCTCTTCCTTGCGTTCGCGCAACGGCGGCAGCTGCAAAGTGAAAGCGTTCAAGCGATAGTAGAGATCTTCCCGCAGCCTCTTGGTGGCAAGCGCCTGTGGAATGTCGATATTGGTAGCAGCCAGGATACGCACATCGACTTTGATCACGCTGCGGCTGCCCAGACGCGAAAAATGCTGGTCCTGCAGAACATGCAACAGCTTGGCCTGCAGCATGGGAGGCATCTCACCGATTTCATCGAGCAGGATGGTGCCCTTGTTGCACAGTTCAAACTTTCCCGGCTTGGCATGGGTCGCACCGGTAAATGCCCCCGGCTCGTAACCGAAAAGCTCACTCTCCAGCAGATCGGCGGGAACGGCTGCACAATTCACTTTTAGGAAGGTGCGATGCGCCCGTGGAGAGAGCTTGTGGATCAATCGCGCCAGCACTTCCTTACCGGTTCCGCTTTCACCCAGCAGCAAAACCGGAATATCTACGTTTGCCACCAGCGCCGCCTGCGACCGAATCTTGCGCATGGCCGGACTGGCGGCGATGAAAAAGGTATCGTCGCCAACATCCTCGGCTTCGCCCCCGATCGGAACTTTGCCCTGTGAAAGGCACTGGTCGATGACGGCGTCGAGTTCCGCCTTCTGGAATGGCTTGGTCAGATAGTCCTGCGCTCCAAGCCTCATCGCTTGGACCACTTTTTTCGTGTCGTTCACGCACGAAAGCATCACTACTTTGGTCGCCGGCCGCTTCTGGCGAAGCTGTTCCAGGGTCTCCAGTCCGTCAATTCCCGGCATGAGAACATCAAGCAGAACGAGATCCGGGTCCATGCCTTTGTCGATCCGCTGCAAAGCTTCTTCTCCCGTGGATGCGGTCTCGACTTTGTAGTCGTCGACCTCAAGCAGTGTCTTGATATACCGGAGCATTGCCGGTTCATCATCCACCAGAAGAATCCTGGCGTTCTCGCTCATCGATTCTTTCCTTTGACCGTAGACGTTGAAGAAGGCTTAAACGGGATCAGGAACGAAAATTTGCATCCTGCTCCGGGATCGCTTTCTACCCAAACCTTTCCGCCCATGCCCTGTACGAGCCGGCGCACGATCGCTAAGCCGAGTCCCATACCTTCCTGACTTTCGTTGCCCGGAAGGCGGAAAAAGTCATCGAATACCTCTTGTTGAAACTCCGCGGGAATTCCCGGGCCGGTATCTGAGACGCTGACCTTCACGGCATTGGGCTGAGCCACATCTTGCCGTCGCCGCTCGCCCGACGAAGCTGGTTGCTCCACAGCGCGTCGCTCCCACATGTACGGTTCCGCGTGTAACCACACCGTTCCACCTTGCGGGACAAACTTAAACGAATTCTCCAGCAGATTCGATATCACGCGCTCGAGCTTGGGAGAATCGAAGGGGAACACCGGCAACCTGTCATTCGGCAGAAAGTAGAGAGCTAGGCCTTTTTCCTGAAACCGGGTTGACCACAAACGGCACACTTCGGAAAGGCATTCATTGATGTTGCCTTTCTCGAATCGCATCTGCAGACCACCGGTTTCGAGAGCGCTGTAAGTCAAGAAATCCTGGATAAACTGCTCCAAACGCTCTCCACTCGCTTGCATATCGCCAAGGACTTCCCGTTGACGCTTGTTGATCGGCCCCAGTTTTTCGCTATGCAGCAATTCGACGTATCCGTTTAGAATCGCCAGTGGCGTTTTCAGGTCGTGCGCGGCCGATCCCAGCGCGTTCGTGGTTCGCTGAAAGCGCTCCTGCAATTCGGAATAAGCTTGTGGCAAGTCTGCCGCACTCGGCATACCTTGACCCGCGAGAGGATCGGCGGAGGCCTTATCTTGAACAGGCTCGGAAAGACGCGCATTTTTTTGCACGGTGGCCATATGAGGAAGCGACTATTTAGGGGGGACGCACTCGACTGATTAGGAAGAATGCCGTTGAAAGAATCGTATGATGCGGTTCTTTTCGCTGTCAACGAAAAATGACAGCTGATTACCCAAGTGTGGCAAAAGCTTGCACTTATCGCCTATCTGGAACAGACGAGATCGCTAAGTGACGGATCCATTCATCAGGGACACTGGAACCCCGTATCTCCGCAACTCACGGGTTTTAAGACGACGAATATCCAGGAATTTACCCCGTTGTTCCGAGGTTCGCGCCGGTTTTCAGAGCGTTCGGTCCTTTAGCTCAGGTTTTGGCCCCTGGGATGCTCCCGATTTGTCCTAAATGACGATAACGAAGGGGTGTGCGTGACCATCAAGACTTCGGCGGCGGAACGGAGGCGCTGGTCGCGTTTGCCTCTGGCGATTCCCGTTTTTGTCAGAAGCCGCGGCGAAGCAGATAAAGAACTTTTGGAGTTTGCAACGGCTCTCAACGTTTCCGCCGGAGGTATGCTGCTTGCCGTGCGCCGGCCCATTCTCCGCTCCACGCAGCAGGTTTCGCTTGAAATCCCGAGCGCGCCTTTGGCCGCGATGGCGGCGCTGCCCAAAGTGGCCAGGACTCTCCGCGCCAGGGTTTTACGCATGCAGCACGGCGAAGGATATAATCTGGTTGCCTTGAAATTTGCCCGGCCTTTGCTCCGCCCGCAGATTCCCGGCAAGTTGCGACGGCGGAAACTCAGTTCTGCTTTGTGAAAAAACTTTCCTATCCGTTTCGCCTGCCTGACCTGTTTGTCGCTACCAGCTGATTACTTTGCCATCCTCGACATAATCTTTCGTAAGTTGCTTTCGCTCAATCACATACCTTACCTTCGGAGGGTGCTTCGCGAGGCCGGTCACTTTGGCTCTCAGGATGCACATGACAGCTCATTCCCCCATGCAAAGCGGGATCACTTATGAGCAACTCGAATTCGGTCAGTGTCTTAATCCAGCCACTTGGGGAAATGCCGCCGGAGGCGGTCGTGTTCGGGGCGACCGAGGCGATGCATTCTTTGCGGGAGCGGCTCGCGAAAATCGCGGGCGCGAATGTTCCCGTCCTGATTCACGGCGAAAGCGGTACGGGGAAAGACATCATCGCGCGCATGATTCACGCTAATTCGCCATGGAAGACCGGTCCTTGGGTCAAAGTGAATTGTCCGGCGATTCCCGGGACGCTGCTGGAAAGCGAATTATTCGGCTACGAGAAAGGAGCTTTCACCGGAGCTTACGGTACCAAGCCGGGCCGGGTCGAAATGGCTCACCGCGGCACGCTGTTTCTCGATGAAATTTCCGAACTCGATATGGTTTTGCAGTCGAAGCTG
>JASHTD010000003.1 GCA_030040725.1 Candidatus Sulfotelmatobacter sp.
CGGACGGAGTGCCGGTAGGCGGCGTCGTTGTCACGTTCACGGCTCCCGCCTCGGGCGCAAGCGGCACGTTCCCAGCGGGACAGCCTGAGGTTACGAAAAGCAACGCCCGGTCCGCGGGCGTGAACACGAATACGGCTACGACCAACGCCAGCGGCATCGCCACCTCGACGGCGTTCACTGCGAACTCGACCGCCGGCGCTTATACCGTAACCGCTTCGATTGCCGACGGGGCTACGGCGAGCTTCAATATGACGAACACAGCCGCGACTTCGAGCAACTTCTCCTTTTATCTGAGCGGGCTGAACCACGACAAACTAGAAACGTTCTACGCTCTCGCCGGCTCGGTGATCATCGACTCAACCGGCGCCGTTCTCGGCGGCGAACAGGACTATAACGACGCGGTGAGCCTTCAGTCACCTCAGCCATCCGGCGACATAATCGTTGGAGGGGGCCTGGAGGTAAATCCCTATGTGCCCGGTCAGGGAACACTCAGCCTGGTCACGAACAACCCCGCTTTGGGCGTGAACGGAACGGAAACCCTGGGCGTGCAGTTTGTGAATAACAACCACGCCTTGATTATCCAATACGATGGGTCGGCAACCTCCAGCGGAAGCCTGGACCTGCAGACGCTGCCGAGCACACCCACCGCGCCCAGTGGGGGTTACGCCTTCACTCTTTCCGGAGAGGACACCAGCGCCACCCAGACCGTTTACGGAGGCGTATTCTCGATCAGCGGCGGGGCCATGACTGGGACTTACGACGTGAACGACCTTGGGGATATGTTCGGCGCTGTGACCGGGTTGACGCTCAGCGACGAAACTGTCTCAACTCCGGATTCCTTCGGGCGGGGCACTATGACCAACTCCGTTGTGATCATCAGCAACCCGCTTACCACGCTCTCGCTCGTCTATTACATTGTGGGTCCGGAAGCGATTCGGCTCATCGATGTGGATCCTCTCGACACTGGCGTTGGCTCGGCGTTCGGCCAAGGCGCAAGCGCGGGCAGCTTCAGCAATACATCGCTCGGGAGTTCGGTGTTTGCGATTGAATCCAACGACGTGATCACCGGGCACCCCTATGCCGTGGCTGGCCAGTTTACGGTTCCCAGCAGCGGCACAATCACGGGTATTGAGGATGACAATGAAGTAGAGTACGGCGCTTCCGATACCGGGTCGATTTCAGGCAGCACCTATTCGATTGCGAACAATGGATACGGCAGCGTGACTCTAACCTTTGAGGACATACTCTCCCTGGGAATATACATGACGGACCCCAACCTCAACCTCAGTGATCCCAACAGCCAGGTCGGCGGAGGCGGCGCTTTGCTTGCCGAGATGGATGGCGGCGTTTTCGCCGGCACGGGAGTTGTCATCCCGCAAACCGACACTGCGGCGGCCGACTTCACGGGCGCCTATGCTTTTGGAGCGCAGGCACTCTACACGGGCGGCGGGGGTGGGGAATTCGACTTTGTGGGACTGGCCTCGGTCCCCAGCGGCACCCTGATCAATAACGGAGTCGGAATTGCCAGCGATCCAGGGGAGTACATCGACGAAGAATCACCGACGACGATTAGTTTCGTTCCGTTCAGCGGAAATCTAACCGCCGACGGGAGCAACCCTGGCCGCTATACGATGTTGGGCGGTTCGAATCGTCTCAACTTTGGTTTGAACGAAGAGGTGTTCAATGTGGTTATCTATCAGGCCAACGGCGACCAGTTGTTCTGGGTTGATCTAGATGGCCCCAGCGGATTGGCGTACCTCGGCCCCGTCCAACAGCAAGGGTCGCTAAGCTCACTAAGCGAAATACCGCCAATTCAAGAGCCGGACTAGAAAAAAGCAGCGACACCGAAAGATAGCAAATACCAGGAACGAGGGCCCAGCCGAGGCCATGCGGCTGTGCCCTCAAGCCCTATTTTAGCTGGCCACATTTTTCTTCCACTCAGTTTGGACGAAGGATCTCTCACAATTTCCCAAGCTGAGCTGTGAAGCGCAATCAAAGCAAACAGGGTATACTTAAACTACTTAACCTCGAAGACACGCCGCTAAAGCATCAGCGCCTTCGCGATTGAGAGATCGAGAGGCGCATGTTCGCGCAAGCCTTTACGCCTGAGCCGGCCATTCCACTCCATGACCGGCAAGGACCGCAGTCGAAAACGCGCATCTGGACACGCCTCATGACGCTGATTGCGACCGTAACCCTGGCGGCAGCCGTATTATTACGCTCTCCATCCGATTTCAGGATGGTGGTGTGCATCGTTGTGTCGGTGGCAGCGGCCACAGTTGTCGTTCGCGGCCTCTTCACCGGCAAGTTCGTATGGGCACTGCTCTTCCTGGGAGTTCTAGGAGTATTTACGCCGTTTCATCGGACACAGTTTTCACACTTGATCAGCTCCATACTCGACATGGCAACGCTGGCGCTCCTCGCGGCTTCGCCGATAATTTTTGGAATACCTACCGGTCCGTTTGTAGTTAAGCCCCCTACAGGAAATGTGGTCACCCGGCACTAACCTCCGAGAATGACAGGAGCTCATGATGTCAGCAATAAATGGCGACAAATCGAGATTTAACCGGTTGCGCAAACAGAAGATTGCTCGGCGGAAGCGCACCCAGGAACTTGTGGAGCGCGCGACAAAGTCAGGCAGACGAGAGGGAACCTCAGCCGGCCTGCAGGCACGGTCGGTGCCGGCATGATCACACCGCTGTTGGGTTTGCCTGAGTCCGCACCCATTTCCGATGTAGTCAAGAAAAAGCGAGTGCTGCTGATTGACACTTCGCAGCCGCAGCGCGAGTTGCGCGCTGAAGTGATGAGAAAGTGCGGCATGGATGTAGATTGCGCGGCGGACATCGCGGAAGCTCGTTCATGGTGGAGAGCTGACCTGTATGATCTTGTGTTGATCAACATGGAAAAGGGAGAGGGCTATCGCGACAGATTTTGCGATGACATTCGCAGTGCGACGCCGCCACAGCGGTTGGCGTTTCTAGTAGGCCAACCAAAATATCTGGCGGATTCGCCTATTGGGAGTGGTGAGTCGCCGGTACGGGATGGCGATGGCCCGGTCGACGAACAGATCATGGGTGAGTTGAAACTCAATGTTGCTGCGGATGGTGGAGATGGGACTCAACGCTGGGGAATCCTGGAGGCGTCGCGGCGAATTTCCGCAGTACGCTCTGCGTCCGTCGCGCGGACCCAGGCGATGCGGACCCTGCCCGCTCCGCCACGAGATTTGGAAGGACGTTCATCGAAACGAACCCCGGCCCGGACTACTCTGGACGATTTACTGAGAGAGGAATTGCGATGAAGAACCTGTACGTTGGAAACCTGCCCCACAGCACAACGGAAGCGGAGTTGCGAAATGTCTTTGAGGCACATGGCGCCGTGGAAAAGATCACTCTCGTGACCGACCGGGATACGGGCCGCTCCCGGGGTTTCGGGTTTGTCGAAATGACCAACGCCAGTGAAGCCGACAAGGCTATCGCGGCGCTCAACGGGACCGATCTGGGCGGACGGACCTTGACCATCAACGAAGCCAAACCGAAGACCGATCGTCCCCGGGGTGGGGGCGGAGGCCAGCGTTTTGGCGGAGGTGGCGGCCGTGGGCGAGACGACTATCGCGGCCATCCACGACAGCCGCGCGAACCGCGCTGGTAGTTTTTCGAGCAATGTGCCGGTAAGATTACGGGACATGCACGCCGGCGGTGAATACAAAATAGGGGACACGTATGCCGAGAGGGAGATCAACATTTACAAAACGCCAAAAGGAACACACGCGGCAGCAGAGACAACGGGATAAGGCAGAGCGCAGAAACGAACGAAAGCAGCAGAAGCCGGTGGAAGGCATCATGGATGAGATGGCCGAATTGCGCGAACATGCCGCGGCACAGGCGGCGCTGTTCAACGTTGGTGTGGAAGAAACTGAAACGGTCGAAGAGTCCACATCTGATGACCGCTTCGGCGAGTAATTCGTGATTGCAGGTCTGCGGAGTCTGATTGGCAGCGAAGTCATGCGCATTGCAATAATCTAACGCGGGAGGAAGAGAGTGGCGGAAATTCGATTGCAAGAAGGCGAATCTTTAGAGAATGCGCTCCGTCGATTCAAGCGCAAGGTTCAATCGGAAGACATTATTAAAGAGGTGAAGCGTCACTCGTACTATCTGAAGCCGGGCGAAAAGCGCCGTGTGAAAAGCGCCTTGGCGCGAAAGCGCGCTCGGAAAAAGATCCGCAAAGAAGGTTCGTTTGCGACGGACGCACGCCGGGAAAAGTAAATCATTATCGTTCTGTAGAGCGACCTGCTGACACGTTTCCCCGGCCTGATGCTATTAGTTTGAAATCGACCCTGCGGACAGCATTGGCAAGTTTCGCATATCGGATGTCGCTTCGGCGTCCGATTGGAATCTGTGAGCGCACCAGATTTTTCCCCAAGTACAAGAAGCTTGCGGCTTCGATCCACCTCATCACACGCCTGGGCGGCCTATATCACTGACATTCTCTGATCGCGAAGATAAGATTTCGCGCGTAGATTCTCTCGCCTCCCAGAAGAGCGCAAACACGACGGAACGCTGCCCCCCTCAGGCGAGAGCACCGATACGTCCACTCCGCGGTGATCTCGAGAGCTTGAGCTTGTCTAATTCATATCTCGAGACTTCCGCGATAACTTGCTCTCTACCTTGCGGCTTACAGGAGCTGCACAACTAGAACTCTGCTTTCACATTACAAAGGGGGAGCCCATGAAGATCCAGCGGTCTCTACTTGCATTGTGCTGTATTGCGACGATGTTCATTGCCGGTTGTGGGTCATCTTCGAAGAGCAGCACCAGCAGTGGCAACGGCGCCACTATCAATGGAGTTTTCGCGGATGCGCCAGTGGTGGGACTGAGCTATTCATGCGGAAGCACCACAGGAGTAACCGGGACAGGAGGGGCATTTACCTGTCCTCAGAAAAGCAGCGTAACCTTCACAGTGGGAGGAGTCACCATCTGCAGCGCACCAGCTCAAACCTTCATGACGCCGGTGACCTGCGCACAGGCCAACGGGAATGCCACAGCCGACGCTTCAACCCCGTCGGTGGTCGCGACCGCCCAATTCGTGATCTCGGTAGGGACTCCGACAGGCACTACGCCAGGCTCTTTAAGCACGTTGACGATTACGTCGGCCGAACTCCAGGCAGCCTCAGGTTTGAGTCTGGATTTCTCAACCGCGACGCAGGCACAGCTGCTGGCGGCAGTCAACACTGTTAACCCGGGGCAAACCCTCGCCAGCACGAGTAGCGCAGAAAGTGAGCTGACGGGCACCATTGCGGCCAATGTAGCTGGAAGCTACTCGGGAGCCTACAGCGGAGGCGATAACGGCACATGGACAATTACGATCGATAGCAGTGGCAACGTGACAGGCACCTATACCAGCACCAGCGGAAAAGGTGGCACGGGAACGATATCGGGCGCTCTCGTTAATGGCACAACGTACAGCGGCACTGCCGGTGGTTCGACGTGGACCGGAGCTGTGAATACCGCACAGCCCCCCACCACGGGGACGGGGCCATATCTCTTCAGTGGCTCGTGGACCAATACAGGGAGTGGCGTGACTGGTACGTTTACCAACTGAGTTCTTGTGGGCGGCGGACTATATCCGCCGCCTGTCCGCCTCAGGCAGCCTGGCGTGCCATCAAGTCGTGGCTACTACACCACATGCCCAGGCGACCAACTTCGCGACTTCATACAAATATCTCGCCCGGCAAAGCGGTCAGAGTCCGCGAAGCGAGCGTGTTTTGAATCATTCGTCTCGGCGGCGCGTCCGTCGCCATCTCACTCTGCATGCGTTCGATCTTTAACTTGAGAGTGCGTTCGATCAGGCGCAGTTCCAGCACCTCGGCTCCTGACGCCAAGGTCGAGGCGTGCCCCTGGAGCCCTGCTCTGCCTGTGCGGCCGACGCGATGGATAAAGTCTTCCGCCATTTTGGGCACATCGTAGTTAATGACGTGGGCTACGTCATCGATGTGCAGCCCGCGTGACGCAATATCGGTCGCCACCAGCACCTGAAAACGCCCTTCCTGAAAGCCGCTTAAAGCCCCGTTGCGTTGTGATTGTGAGCGATCGCCATGAATCATGGCTGCGGCGAAACCGTCGCGCGCAAGTTCCTTCGCCAGGCGCTCCGCACCACGCTTGGTGCGGGTGAAGATCAGAGTCTGGCCCTTTTCCGCATAGAGCAGTTGACGGAGGACGTCGAGTTTCTCTCCCGGCCGCACTTCGTAGGCCCTGAGTTGTACGCTCTCGGCGGGCTTGAGCACCGAGCCCAAAGCGACCCGGACCGGATTGCACGTGTACTCATTGACGAGACCGGCGACGGATTGTTCCAGCGTGGCCGAGAAACACAGCGTCTGGCGCTGCTCGGGCAGGATCGACAAAATGCGCCGGATCGCGGGCAAGAATCCCATGTCGAGCATGCGGTCGGCTTCATCAAGCACCAGTATTTTGACGTTCTGCAGATTGGCGAGCTTGCGATTCATGAGATCCTGCAGACGTCCGGGAGTAGCAATGATCAGTTTCGAGCCGGCGCGGAGGCTTTGGATCTGCGTCTTCTCCGATACACCTCCGATGATGAGCGCGGCGCGGGGCATGGCTTTGGTGCGCAGTTGTTCATATTGTTCCTCAACTTGCATCGCGAGTTCCCGAGTGGGCAGCAATACCAGAGCGACGGTGTGATGGATATGACGCGCCGGCTCCTGCTGCAAGGTCTCGATGAGCGGGATGAGGAAGGCCAGCGTCTTGCCGGTGCCGGTCTGGGCGGTGCCGATGACATCGCGGCCTTCGAGTGCGGGCGGAATGGCGCGCTCCTGGATAGGGGTGAGGGTGGTGAATTGAGCTGCCTCGAGCCTCTGCTGCAATGCAGAAGACAAGGGCAGTTCTGAAAATGTGGTCATTCGATTTGGTTTCTTTCTGGAGCGGCAAGTTGTCACGCACACTCTGACACACGTACAGAGTCGCACTGCCGCTCAAATTGATTTTTAGATTTCGCGTAAACAACGGCGGGCAGGGTGGGCGGAGATGAATCTAGTCTGAAAAGTGACTACCGCGTGACAAGCAAACCGTAATTCGTAGCGTGAGTCCAGTATAGCAGAAGAGACGACAGGCGCCGGTTACAACGGTCACACTGAGCATGTGCAGGATGTCAGCGTCATCCCCTCCGGTCATTACTTAGCGACGGTAAAGCTCAAGCGTTCCATTTGTGCCGCTGCTGCGGCTTCTGGGAAATAATGGCGTCGAAAATAGAAAGCGACATTGACCAGTCCGATCATTACCGGTACCTCTACGAGCGGCCCGATGACCGCG
>JASHTD010000004.1 GCA_030040725.1 Candidatus Sulfotelmatobacter sp.
TGTTCCGAGGCGGTTCAGACCCAGAGCACGGCTCATTCGGCTGAATTTCTTTCGGATAGCACTCTGAGCCCGGAAGCCACGCTGGCATATCCCAATACCTCGGTGCATTTCGTCTGGGGTGGCCAGGATTTAAGCAGCGCGCCCGTAATGGGTCAGGAGTGGCAGAAGGTTATCACTACCTCGAACGCCTACAGCTGCGTTGCTGACGCCCCGCACAATATGGCCGACGTCCTCGATGGCGCCCAGCAGATCGTGAATGACATTGTGGCCTATTGTCACAAATAGAACATTGCTCGCATTCATGAACAGATCTACTTGAGATTGAATACGGCGTTCACGTGGGCGGTGATCGTTACGTTTTGCGGTGTAAATTCTTCCGTGGGCGCGGGAGCCGCTTCCGCCATAGCGCGCATCATGCGCGGCGGATAGATCCGTGGATTCCCCGAGATGTCGAGAGAGGCGTAGGAGAGTTCGCCCACTGTTCTGCCGGCCGCGCGGGCCAGAGCTTCTGCCGAATCGTGAGCATGGCGGTAAGCATCTTGCACGGCTTCATCCTTGGCACGGTCCATGTTTTCGAGCGTATAGTTGACCGTCTGTCTCTCGCTGACGTTGGCATCCGCCAGCTGCCCAACGATCGGGCCAATTTTGGAAAACTCCTTCAGCTTCAAAGTCACGTCCGTGGTGACGCGATAACCCGTAGGTTTCTGCCGGCCGTTCTTCCATTCGAACGTGGGCTCAACCGAAAAAAATCCGATGGTAGCGGCTTTGGGTTCGATGCCATTCGATCGAAAAACCTGCCGCACTTGCTCTACGTTTTTCGACGCCTGCTGGTATGCCTCCTGCGAACTTTCCGCCTGAACGGAAACGGCGAACTGCAATACGGCGGTGTCTGGGGCGGCTTCAAATTTTCCGTCAGCGCCAACGTAGACCGTATTCGGCTGCGCGGTTACGGCGGGATGTTCCTGCGCGAAGCACGCAATCCCCAGCACCCACAAAGCAAGCAAACAACCTGCGCATTTCATGAATGCCCTCGCAATTTAGAAGATGGGAACGAGTCGCCCCCAAACTGCAGGTCCCGGAATATTTCGTCCCACATGGGAACGGGGTTCATCGATAATCTTGCGAAACCCCCGGAAGCATCTGTGTTGAGCGAGGTTATCGCTAGCTGCTCTTCGCCGTCGCCGTATAACTGAAGGGATAGTTTTGGGCGTTGATTTCGCCTCGCAGATCCTCGAAGATTTCGTCGGGCATGCCTTGAAAGACTTCGACCACTTCCGGGTCAAACTGGCGGCCCGACCACTCCTGGATTTCTTTGCGCGCCGCAGCGAGAGGCCTGGCTCGCCGGTAAGGGCGATCGGAAATGATGGCGTCGAGCGTGTCGGCCACGGCAAAAATACGCGCCCCCAGCGGAATCTCTGCCCCCTTCAAGCCGCGGGGATAACCCTTGCCGTCGAAATGCTCCTGATGGGAATAAACAATCTCACAGGCATCGGCCAGAAAAGGGATCTTTTTCAGCATCTGGTACCCGTGATAACAATGCTCGCGCATGACAGCCATCTCCTCTTCATTGAGCTTTCCAGGCTTGTGAAGGATGTTCTCTGGGATAGCCATCTTGCCGATATCGTGAAGAAATGCGCCGCGGGCAATCACCAGGACTTGTTCGCGCGGCACGCCCATAGCGCGCGCAATCGCGATGGTAAAGGCAGTCACGCGGCGCGTATGGTATCCGGTTTCGGAATCCTTGAGGTCGAGCGCATCACCCAGCGCCTGCAGGGTGTTGTCATAGGAGCGCTCCAAATCGGCTATAGCCGTTCGAAGTTCGCCTGTGCGGGCTCTGACCAGCGCTTCAAGGTCGGCCTGGTAGTTTCTGTTCTCTACTTTCAAGCGCCGGTTCTCGAGCGCCCGTCCTACGGCATTCAGTAATTGTTCACGCTCGAAAGGCTTCAACAGGTAGTCGTACGCGCCGTTGCGAATTGCCGCCAGCGCCACGGAAATATCGTGCACCGCGGTGACCATCACTACCGGCATGTCGGGGAAGCGTTCTTTGGTTCGTTCCAGTAAACCGATGCCGTCGAGATCCGCCATCATCAGGTCGGACAGCATCAGTTCGAATTGCTCGCCGGAGTTGAGTAGCGCCAGAGCTTCAAATCCCGAACTCGCTTGCTTCCAGCTATATCCGGCAGCCGCAAGAATAGCGCAGACAATCTCTCGGATTGCCTCCTCGTCATCGACTACCAGAATGCGCTCAGGCATCGCTGTGCAAGTATACTCGGCGATTTTAACTTTTACAGCAGGTGCCGAAAGTAACCACCATGGTCCGGAAAACCCATAGATAACGGCCCAAAGCATGGTATTCAAAAGCAGGGCACTGTTACGCCTGATTGCACCCTCAGCCAAGATGAACGCTTCCCTCTCGTCGATTTGGAGCAATGCGCAGCCCGCGCTTGCCGGCCTGAACGCCGGCGAATGGGCGCTGCTGATCGTCTTCGCGGCGACGCTGCTTGTCCTGGTAAAGCTGCCGCAGCGGTACTTCGCCATCTGGACGGCAGGCTGGGCGCTGCTGGTCGGTTCGCGTTTCGTCGGCATTTGGGGCCCTGCGCTCCAGATCCCCGGGCGTTTCATCCCCGCGATTGAGCAGTCTACCTTCGTCCTGGCGATCGGCTTTTTCGCGGGTGCGACTTTTCTCTATATCAGCGAGCGCAATCTGCTTGTTCCACTTGCAGCGATAACCGTCAGCGTCGCCGGTTTTGCCATTGCACGAGTATTTCTGTGGCCGGCTTCACTGCCCTTGCGCTTCGCCCTGGAAGTCGCCTATCGCATCGTGCTTCTGGTAGCAGTGATCGCTTTAGTAAACGCACGCCGAGGCCGCTGGGAACCGCGCGCCTGGCTGCTCGCGGC
>JASHTD010000005.1 GCA_030040725.1 Candidatus Sulfotelmatobacter sp.
TTGAACCATCCCAATATATGCACCGTCTACGACATTGGTGAGGACGGCGGCCGGACATTCATCGCAATGGAGTTTCTCGAGGGCACAACGTTACGGCATCGCATCGAATCCGCGCCTTTCGAACTTGAAGAGTTCCTCGATCTCGCCATCCAGTTAGCCGACGCACTGACTGCCGCACACGCCCGGAGCATCGTCCATCGCGACATTAAGCCGGCTAACATTTTTATGACTTCCCGCGGCACCAAGATTCTCGACTTCGGCCTTGCCAAGCTCGCCAGCATCCCCGGCGAATCCCTCGATACGCTGACGGTCGACGTCGAGCATCTCACCAGCCCCGGAATCGCGATCGGCACTGTCGCATATATGTCGCCGGAACAAGCCCGGGGCCAGGACCTCGACGTCCGCAGCGATCTCTTCAGCCTTGGCGCCGTCCTCTATGAAATGGCAACACAGCAACCCGCCTTCGGAGGCGACACTACTGCGGTGATCTTTGATGCGCTGCTCAATCATCCGCCGGCCAGCAACCGCAAGCTCCATCCCAAGCTGAACGAAATCATTGGGAAGCTCCTTGAAAAAGATCGCGATCTGCGTTACCAGAGCGCGCCCGAACTGCGCGCCGATCTCAAGCGGCTCAGGCGTGACGTTGGTTCGGAACGCGTCTCTGGCGCCGAAGCTACCCGCGATTCGGGCAAAACGCGCAAACCTAAGATGACCAAGACGATCGACTCCCTCGCTGTGCTGCCCTTCGAAAACGCGAGTGGCGATCCTGCCAACGACTACCTTAGCGACGGCATTACCGAGACTGTTATTAACAATCTGTCTCGCCTGCCCAAAGTGCGCGTCGTTCCGCGTGGCGTCATATTCCGCTACAAAGGAAAGAATGTGGACGCTTTCACCGCCGCAACCGAACTCGGCGTCCGCGCGGTCGTAAGCGGCCGGGTACTGCAGCACAAGGAAAGCCTGATTGTAAAAGCAGAGCTGGTCGACGTCGCGCGCCAGAACCAGCTCTGGGGAGATTCCTACAACCGCAAAATGACCGACCTGTTCGATGTACAGGAGGAGATTGCCCGCGAGATTGGATCGCGTCTCGTCGAACGCCTGAGTAGCGACTCGCCCGCAGCCCGGCGCTCCTCCTCAGCATCCACTCGCGCCGCCAGTGAGTCAACAACGGCCGATCCTGAGGCCTACCGCCTCTACCTGAAAGGCTCGCATCAAGCCAGAACATGGTCGGAGCAAGGTTTTCGTAACGCTCTAGAACTTTTTCAGCATTCCGTAGCCATTGATCCGGCCTATGCTCGCAGTCATGCCGGCCTCGCATATGCCCTTGTGCTCATGGGATTCTATGCCTTCATTCCTGGCCCCGAAGTGTTTCCCAAAGCCAAAGCAGCCGCAAAGAAAGCCATCGAGCTCGATCCTTCCAACGCAGAGGCGTACGCGGCGCTTTCGCTCCACGCCATGCAGGCCGAGCACGATTTCCCACTCGGCATCCGTCTGGCCGAGCAGGCAACCCGGCTTGATCCCAATGCCGGCATCGCCTATCACACCCTGTCAATCGCTCACGCTTGCGTGCGCAACTTCGTGCCTGCAATTGCCGCCATTCGCAAAGCTGCCGAGGTCGATCCGCTCGGTCCGTTATTCCAGGCGCACGTAGCCTGGATTCTCAACTGTGCCGGCAAGAGCGAAGAAGCCTGGAATCAGCTCCAGTCCGCTCTGGAACTTCATCCCAGCGATTACTATACAAACCGCATTCTCATGTATGTCGCCAAAACACCTGAACGCTGTCGGGAGGCCGTTGAAAAAATCCGAAGGGTTGCCGGCCTCACGCGCAGCGGCCAACATGCCAGCGTGGGCGTCCTGGGAGTGCTTTATGCACGATTGGGAGAGCGGGAAAAGGCTCTGGAGATTGCGGCCCGGCTGGAAGACGTCGTCTCGGCCGAACACGCCGCTGCCTATATTCTGGCACTGATCCATTGCCTCCTCGGCAATCTGGAAGTCGCGGTCGACTGGCTGGAGCGGGCCGAGCAAGGCGGAGCCGGCCTTTTGATTATTTTGGGCTGCGAACCTACGTTGACCCCCCTTCGCGCCCTGCCACGCTTTCAGGCTCTCCTGAAGAGACTGGGGCTGTCGTAAACTCCTCAGAAGTGTCACTCTAATCCGCTCGCTGTGCCTCGGTGTGCGAGTCCACAGTCTGTCGGCCCTACTGCTTCCCCAGTTGTCGGCCATCCGGAAGTTGGCCGGAAATGGGCTTTGGGGGAAAGTAAGTCGGAACGCTCCGTCGCTCCTGCGCAACCCCTGGGACACGTGTATAGGTAGCGGCTCTGTTGGTAAGAAATGGCTAACTCTGCTATTTTCAATTCTCGTGCTTAAATGAAAATAGGGCGAAATGGTATTTTCGACTCTTCCGAAATCCGCGAGCGGTTTTTCGCCACTCCAGTTGCCGACCTTTCAACAAGAAATTTGTACGATAATTGTACGATGGATATGCTTATGTAGGCCTTTCGGCACTTTCGTCCCTTTGTAGAATCAGTAAGTTACAGCATCTAAATGGGGATGGAAGGTTCGACTCCCGCCGCCTCCACCAATAAGTCACTTATTATCAATTATTTAAAGACGCGTTTTTGTTTCGTACAATAACATTTTGGCAGGCGGGTTTTCCACCGGCGCCTCTCTGGTTCTTACTCACGCCAATCGCCCCGAAACAATTCAACTTTATCTAGTGATAAGTGGTGGGCTGAAACAGCCCACCACATAGCACAATCGAATCGCACTCGGTCGCGTTATTTCACTGTCTGGCCAGGATCGAGTATCGAAACTGTGCCTCCACCCGTGCAGTTACTGGGCCGGGGAGCGTGCCATAGAGCTCGAAATTGGTCTGCTGAGATGTTGCGTGGCGTGACTGAAGTTCGCCTTGCCCGCTCACCGGTGAATAAGGCAATGCCCATGCCAAACGTAAGCTATTGATTTCGCAGGGCTTATTTGTGGGTTGCTTTCCGGGGAGATCGGGAATTCACGAAACGTCGAAAGAAGTAAATAAGGAAGGTTCAGGAAATCCGAGAAGGGGTGATCGGTTGGTGACCGGCATCACGGCGTGCTGGTCGATTGCCTGTCGCTTGCTCTTGTCGGCACTTCTGCTGTGGGCATCTTTGCCCCTGCAGTTTTCTCTTTGGCAGCATCCTCCAAACGGATGATTGTGGCCGCTGCTGCATATCGCACTTCACGTTTGGAATCAGAAAGCCGCAGTTCGATCCCCGGTAGAAGGACCGGATCTCCACGCTTTGCGATAGCTTGTAGTGCAGCAACCCGCAGCACCCAGTTGTGGTTCTGGTTTACGATCAACAACAGTTTGCCTGTGCGGGGATCTGGATCTTTCGCAAGAGCGGCAACCAAAGCAGCCTTCGCGGCCGCACCGTCTTTCTTATCCTTCATTATCGTTTGATATGCTTCCCAACCGTCGCCGGCAAACGGCACAAAACCGATTCCTTCGTCGACTCCCATCTCGACCAATTGTTTCGGATCGTGCAGAATCTTCATCTCCTGCGCGATCATGCCCTCATCATTCTTGCGCGCGCCGGTGAAGATCGCGTAGTAGACGTCGTAACACGCCGGATCATTGAGCAGGCTCAAAGCGTGAGCGGCGGCCATTACGACTGCCAGGTTCTTGTCTTTGAGGGCCTGTTTTAATTCGGCATCCGCTGCCGATGCGTGCATCAATCCCAATGCCGTTGCCGCCGCAGCCCGGACGCCGCTGTTCTTGTCTTTCAAAGCCTTCTCAGCAAGCTCGATCGCATGATCGTTGTTAGGGATGCGACTCAGGTTCTGGACCGCAGTCAACCTGCGTGCCGAGCTCTTTTGAGTCAAACCGGCTTCGAGAAGAGACCATGCGGGATCAGCCGCGGTCTGGGCACAGGCTTGAACAGTGAAGGTATTGATCAAAAGTTTAATAACGATGATCAGAGTGGAGCGGCGCAGCGCTCGCCTATTCAACTTCTTCTTTAAGAACCTACGGATCATTTTCTGAACTCCCTCGGCACTGGCATTAACGTCTGTCCTGTTAAGGCACGCAGAAAGCCAAAACCAACCCAGTGAAAAAGAGTGACTTACGCTGCGAGTGCCTAGTCGACAGCTCGGAAATTAACGGGATCTCGGGACGGCGAACCCGGACCCACTCCATTAGCCGATATCATCTGGCGGAATCTCGAGCAGGCTGCCCTGCGCGTGCGCCTTCGGAACGGGAAGCAGCTTCTGACTTCAGTTCCTCCACGCTAACCGCGGCACTGCTGCTATGTTTGCGAAGCTTTTTGTCCGTGGCACGGTCAGTTTCAAGACGCGCGTCGTAGACTGCGGAAAGTGTGTCCAGGCGCGAGATCGTCTCTCGCGTTACGGCAAGCTTCAATTTGTCAGCTCGCTCGGGGCTGATGGTTCCGGCTTCCACGCTTTCAGAAATGCTTCTCAATCTGGCGTGAGCGTCTCGAAGAAGTCCGTCGACGCGAGCGGAGTATTCGTCTGCCAGCGCAGTCGCGGGTTCTGACTTCGCAGAGCAATTCGGAGTCGCCGTTTCTTGCGCCGACGCGGGAAGTACGGCAAGAATCATGAGCGCAAAAAGCATTGTGTTTTTCATTTCATCCTTCTCAACGAGTCGTGATTTATTTCCTCGTGGGCTGCGTCAGGAGATGCAACCGGCACGCCAATCGCAACTTGTTGAGAGGAAGGGCCCTGCGAGAAATGGAAGGTTCCGGTCGCTGGGAAACTCACGAGATTTCGTGAGGTTGGTTTCGCCACAGGACTGCGGTCGATCTGATCAATAAGAGGTGAAGCAGCTTGCCATGCTCCATGGTGTGAATGTAATAAGATTGTTCAAGCACTTGGGGCTTGGCGAAGGTTCGATCGATAGATGTCGGGAACCCGTATGCAACCACCAGCAAGGTTAACCAGGATGCGGCTGCAAATGCTGCTCATGGTGCTTTGTGTGATCCTGAACGGTTGCAAATCTCAAAAACTCCACACAACATCTTCCATTGAATTCACCCAGGTTCCCCCCGCTGCGCAAGGTGGCGACGAAAGGGTAGATACCATCGCTGGACGCGTTCATGGCGTTCACTCCGGTCAGCGAATGGTGATCTATGCCCACAGCGGGCCGTGGTGGATTCAACCCGATCCTGATCACCCTTTTGTTTCGATTCAATCGGATTCCACCTGGAGCACTCCAACTCATCCGGGGCTAGAGTATGCTGCTCTGCTCGTAGAACCGGGTTATCGCCCGCCGTTCACTTTAGATGTAACGCCTACTCCAGGTGGCCCAGTCGCTTCGGTAGCAATCGTGAGCGGCACAGGAGCGCCGACCTTCGCTCCGACAAAACCTCTGAAGTTCAGCGGATACGATTGGGCCGTGCGCACTGTTCCCAGTAATCGCGGAGGATCGGAAAATCTATACGACGCCGACAATGCCTGGATAGATTCCCGTGGCGCGCTGCACTTGCGGATCACACGCAGGTCTGGCTCATGGTACTGTGCCCAATTAGCGCTAAACCGCAGTCTGGGATATGGCACTTATATTTTGAGAGTGCGGGACGTTTCCCATCTAGAGCCCGCCGCCGTTTTCAGCATGTATACCTTCGACGAGTGGCATGGTGATCAGTATTACCGTGAAATGGATATTGAGATGAGCCGGTGGGGAGATGCCGCCAATCGGAACAATGCGCAGTATGGCATACAGCCGTTTTATGTTCCTGGAAATATATACCAGTTCAGGGCTCCCGCTGGCCCTCTGACGTATACCATGCGATGGAAATCAGGAAGCGTGGCCTTCACAACAACCAGTCCGTCGCGCAACGGCACAGCGGGTACCGTTGTCGCTGAGCACGAATTTACTGCGGGTGTACCAACGCCGGGCCAGGAAAAAGTCAAGCTGCAAGTTTACCTGGTCCCAAGC
>JASHTD010000317.1 GCA_030040725.1 Candidatus Sulfotelmatobacter sp.
ACATCGTAGTAAAGCGTTGCGTAAATGATCTTGAAAGGGCGATGAGGCGGCAGCGCTTCGGCACTCGTTGCGCTGGCCCCTGATCCGTGACCCCTGACCCCAAGCTTCGCCAGCCCTGCCAGGAAGCACGCTTCATATCCGAGCACCGAGCAGGTGTAATGATCCGGATGCCGGCCTTCCCAGTAAGGCAGGATCACGATGCGCGGACGAGTCTCGCGAATCACACTCGCGACCTTCAGGCGGTTCTCCCATGTGTTCTCGACACGGCCGTCGGGGATATCCAGAGCCCGCCGCCAGCTTACGCCGAGAATTGCCGCCGCATCGTTCGCCTCGCGCTCACGGTCTTCCGCCCTGCCGCGCGTGCCCATTTCTCCTTGCGTCAGATCGAGGATGCCGGCTCGCTGTCCGCGTTGCGCGGCTTTCAGCAGTGTTCCGCCGCAGGTTTGTTCTACGTCATCGCGGTGAGCGGCGATCGCAAGAATGTCGAGGAAATTTGCAGCCATCTCAGTCAGGTTTGATGGAGATCGAGTTCATCGCCTTCCAGCCATTTTACTTGGCTGCATCCCAATCCTGCCGCAACATTCCATATAGCTCCGAATCGAGAAACTGATCCCACTTACAAAGGTGTTCCCGCTGACAGCCTTCGTAACGCATGCCCAGCTTCTTTAGAATTCGGCCAGACGCCGGATTATTGTTGAAATGCGATGCGAAAATGCGATGCAGCTGCAGGTCTTCGAATCCGTAGCGCAGCATCTCGTGCGCCGCTTCCGTAGCATAGCCCTTTCCCCAATAAGGCACTCCCAGCCAATAACCAAGTTCGGCATGTTGATGTTTTGCGTCCACGGTCAGGCCCACACCGCCGATCTGGTTCCCGTCGCTGCGCAGAGCGATTGCCAGCCAGATTCGATTGGGATTCTCTGCCAGCAGGGCAAAGAACTCTGTAGCGTCTTGCTCCGTGTACGGGTGTGGAATGCGTAGGGTGGTGGCTGCTACCTCGCGGGCACCGATTAACGGCACCAGTTCCGCGATGTCGTGATTCGAGTACGGGCGAAGCTTCAAGCGGGCGGTTTCCAGGGTCGGCGCGGTCATACAAACATGCTGTTATAGCATGCAGGAGGCATGGTGTGAGACTTCGCCTGTATCCAGTGGCGTAACGCAACAGCACGGCGTACGATTTCGTCGGTTGGGCAATGCGGCGCAATTCGTAACCGCATAAGCCAGACCGGGCGAAATGTTGAACCGGCGGCCCCTGGCTAGTATTCAGAGCAGGGAGGTCCATTATGAAGAAGATATTTCACAACGGCAGAGAATTGCGCGCGGGATGGAGGCTGATTCTGTTCTGCCTGTTGGTTGTTGTGTTGTTCATCGCCTTGAGAAGGGGCGCTGAGCACTTGTCCCTCCCCGCTGGTTTGCACCCCGTCTCGCTGATTGCGTTTGACGCCGGCATGCTCGTGGTCGCTCTGCTGGCGACCGCAATCATGGCCCGATTCGAACATCGCAGCTTCGCCGTCTATGGTATTCCGCGATGGCGTGATCTCTTCGGCCGGATGTTCTGGAGAGGTGCGGTGTGGGGACTCGTGATGCCTGCCGCGGTCATTCTTATGATGTTTCTGGCTGGCGGTTATCGCGTGCATGGGCTGAACCTAACTGGATCTGCATTGCTGAAGTTTGGCGTTCTTTGGCTGGTTGCAAATCTGTTTATCGGATTCAGCGAGGAGATTCTATCTCGCGGCTATTTCCTTTACACATTGGCCGACGGCATTGGTTTTTGGGCGGCAGCCATTCTAAATGCCATCGGGTTCGGCGCATTGCACTACTTCACCAAGCCAGACGAACGCTGGGAAGATTGGGTTGCTGTGATGCTGATTACGATCTTTGTAACCCTTGCCCTGAGGCGCACCGGAAGCCTGGCGTTTCCCATTGGCATGCACGCGGCGTTTGATTTCCAGAACATTTATGTTTTTTCCGGAATGAATGGCGGACTCTTCGCCACTGGCAGGCTACTGAAGGCGGAGTTTCCCGGGTCGAACCGGATCACAGGTGGGCTGCTTGGGCCGGAGGCAAGCTGGTTCACGTTTGTCGTAACGATAGCGGCGATCGCCTTATTGCATTTCGTTTATCGCCAGGCGAAATGGCCGTTGCCACAGAAGTGATTCAGGCAGCAGACGAGGGCAGCGGGTGAGAAATGTCTTCACCGAAAAACACAATGTCGACTTACTTTTTCCGTTCCACCAGATACCGGGCTAATTCCTTCAAAGTGTTCGCCCGTTCGCCGAAACCCTGCAATTGTTCTAACGCCGATTTCACCAGAGAATCGGCTTGGCGCTCCGACTCCTCGAGCCCGAATAACGCCGGGTAAGTTGCCTTCTGAGCGGCTGTATCTTTCCCCGCAGTCTTGCCCAATTGCTCCGAAGTCTGGGTCACATCCAGGATGTCGTCGACGATTTGGAACGCGAGCCCAACCGATTGGCCGAACGCTCGCAATTTCCTGACTTCGTCGTCGGTCGCTCCCGCGTAGAGCCCTCCGCTCACCAGGCTCGCAGTAATCAGAGCGGCGGTCTTTGAGCGATGAATGTACTCCAGCATTTCCGCCGTTGGTTTGCTCCGCTCCGCTTCCAGGTCGACCACCTGGCCGCCAATCATGCCTTCGACCGTGCCGGTCCCGCGGGCGATTTCCTCAATGATTCGCACCCGCGACTCAGCCGGACACCGGAGCCGCGCCAGCGCCTCATACGCCTGCGTCTGCAACGCGTCCCCGGCGAGTATGGCAATCGCCTCTCCGAATGCCTTGTGGCAAGTAGGCCGCCCGCGCCGAAGGTCATCGTTGTCGAGCGCGGGAAGGTCGTCATGAATCAAGGAATAGGTGTGCAGCATCTCCAGCGCTGCGCCCAATTCCTCGATTCCCGCCGGCAAAGATCCCGCAATCATCCGTCCAGCTTCCATGCACAGCACCGGGCGCAATCGTTTTCCGCCGGCAAACACGCTGTGACGCATGGCTTTATGAATCGAGACGGGATGTTGTGTTTCCGCAGGGATCAGCCGTTCCAGCGCAGCATCCGTGAGCCTGCGCCCGTGTTCCAGAGTCTCTTGCAGCATTGAGCAGTGAGTATAACAAGAGCGGCGGAATCGGGCAGAGAGTTGGAAGGCCAAAGAAGACGAGGACGCATTAATGCGTCCTCCTCGTTCTTCGAAATCTGTTCGAAGTTTTGCGTTTCTACGCAGCCGCCTTCGGCTGCGCATTCCGCAGCACCGCTGCAAGAACGTCTTGCACATCTTCAGTGCTGCAAACGTCACTGGCGCCGGCCTCGAGCGCGGCTACCCACAGCTCTTCATCCGGAATGCGATGGGTGCAAACAATGGGCAGCAAGGGAAATTCCTGATGCAACCGCTGAACGTCACTCAGGCGCGATTGTTCCAGATCCAGAATTACAGCTTCGGGTGGATTGTTGGCGACGCGTTCGCGGAGCTCTTCCGCAATTCGCGTCAAATGCACTGCGTGGAAGCGAGAGGAAAGCGATCCGCCAAGTCTGGCATCGCTTTCAACCACCAAAACGTGAGAGCCCATAGATCCTCCTGACTAATGGCTGACGCCGGTCTAGGGCTGCGGGGAACGGTGCAAATACCGCTTACTCCACAGACATTGCTGTTCCGAAAACTCGACAGACTCGAAATGCGACAGACCCGCATTTCTAGCGGCGGACCGATTTTTCTGCTTCGAACGGTTCCGCCTGGAGCTTGCCATTTTTCTTCAGCAGGATTTCCACTTTGCCTTCCGCCTGCTCCAATTCCTTGCGGCACGCCGAAGAAAGATTCATCCCCTCCTCAAAGAGCGTGAGGCTTTTTTCCAACGGCACTTCTCCCTTTTCCAGCTCCTGGACGATTCCTTCCAGTCGCTGAAGGCACTCTTCAAATTTTGCCAACGGAATTTAGATCGGAA
>JASHTD010000006.1 GCA_030040725.1 Candidatus Sulfotelmatobacter sp.
CGGATTTCTGCACACGGGGATTGAAAAGACCTGCGAAGCGAAGTTTTACCAGCAGGTGGTGCCGCTGACGGACCGCATCGATTACCTGTGCCCGATGACCAACAATCTGTGCTACGTGCTGGCGGTAGAAAAACTGCTGGGGCTGGAAATTCCTCCGAAGGCGCAATGGATGCGGGTTTTGATGAACGAGCTGACGCGCATCAATTCGCACCTGGTGTGGCTGGGCACGCACGCGATGGATATTGGCGCGCTGACGGTGTTTTTGTATTGCTTTCGTGAGCGCGAAGAAGTGCTGCGCATGTTCGAGGCGATCAGCGGACAGCGAATGATGACCTCTTACTTCCGGATCGGCGGACTGGCGCTGGAGCCGCCGCTGGGATTTTTCGACCGGGTGCGAGAATTCGCAGGATATTTTCCGGATCGTGTGGACGAGTACGAAAATCTGCTGACGGGAAATCCGATCTGGATGATGCGGACGAAGGGCGTGGCGCGCATGACCGCGGAAGATGCGATTGGGCTGGGAGCGAGCGGGCCGACGCTGCGCGGGAGCGGTGTGGACATCGATCTGCGGCGGGACATGCCGTATTCGAGTTATGAGAAGTTCAAGTTTAATGTGCCGGTGCGGCAAGAAGGAGATGTCTTTGCGCGGTATTTGTGCCGGGTAGCAGAGCTACGCGAATCGATCGGAATTGTGCGGCAGGCGCTGGACGGGATGCCGGAGGGACCAGTGAAGGCGAACGCTCCGGGCATTGTGCTGCCCGACCGCGAGAAGATGAAGACGCAGATGGAAGCGCTCATCTATCACTTCAAAATTATTACGGAAGGATTTGCGGTGCCGGCGGGCGAGGTGTATCAGGCAGTCGAATCGCCGCGTGGAGAGATGGGCTATTACGTGGTAAGCGACGGCACGGCAAAACCATATCGTGTGCACATGCGAGCGGCGTGCCTGGCGAATCTGCAGACACTGCCGAAGATGTGCGAAGGCGGGCTGATTGCGGACGTGGTAGCGGCGATTGGGTCAATCGACATTGTGCTGGGAGAGATCGACCGGTGAAGTTTTCGGACGAATTCGAGACGCGGTTTGCGGAGATGGTGCCGCACTATCCGACGAAGCGGTCGGCGCTGGTGCCGACGCTGCTTTATGCGCAGGACGAAGTGGGATTCTTATCGGACGAGGTCATTGCAGAGATCGCAAGCCGGCTCGATTTGACCGAACTGGAAGTGCGCAACGTGATCAGTTACTACTCGATGCTGATCACCAAGCCGCGGGGCAAGTTCAATGTGCAGGTGTGCACCAACATCAGTTGCATGGTGCGGGGCGGAGAGCAGATTCTGGATCATTGCAAGAAGAAGTTAGGGGTTGGAAATAAAGGAACGACGGCGGACGGGTTGTTTTCCGTGGAAGAAGTGGAGTGCATTGGAGCGTGCAGCTGGGCTCCGGCAGCGCAGGTGAATTACGACTTTCATGAGAACCTGAGCGTGGAAAAAGTCGATAAGATTCTCGACGGTTACAGGCATGGTTAGCAAATTTAGTAATTGTGTAATTTGGTAATTGAGTAATTGAGAACCGGTCTGGATGGCTTTCGGCTTTTCAATTTCTCATTACATAATTTCCCAATTTCTCAATGGCTTCCCTCGTTTCCCATCCCGACGAAGTGAAGGTTGTGTCCAAGCGCTTTGGCATGGGCGCGACCGATATCGACCGCTATCTTGAGCTTGACGGCTACAAGGCTGTGCGGAAAGCTCTCGCGATGGAACCGGACGCGATTATTAATGAAGTGAAAAATTCCGGACTGCGCGGGCGCGGGGGGGCGGGATTTTCGACCGGCATGAAGTGGTCGTTCGTCCCGAAGCAATCGGCGAAGCCGAAGTACGTGCTGTGCAATGGCGACGAGAGTGAGCCGGGCACGTGCAAGGACCGGCTGATTTTCGAGCACGATCCGCACTCGGTGATCGAAGGCGTGATGATCGCGGCGCTGGCGGTGGGGGCAAAGAGCGGCTACATCTATATTCGCGGCGAATACCGATATCTCTCGAACATCATGCAGAAGGCGATTCGGGATGCATACGCCAAGGGGTTTGCCGGGAAGAATATTTTCGGCAGCGGGCGCGATCTGGATATTTATTGGCACGGCGGAGCCGGGGCTTACGAAGTGGGAGAAGAATCGGCGCTGATGGAGTCGCTGGAAGGCAAGCGCGGCATTCCGCGAATTCGACCTCCCTTTCCTGCTGTGGTCGGGTTGTGGGGCGGGCCGACCGTTATTAACAACGCCGAAACCTTGGCCAGCGTGCCACACATTATTCTTGGTGGCGGGGAGTGGTACGCGAAAATCGGGACGCCAAAAAATGGCGGAACGCGGTTGTTCTGCATGAGCGGCAACGTGGCGAAGCCCGGAGTTTACGAACTGCCGATGGGCTACAACCTGAAAAAAATGATTTATGACGTGGCCGGCGGAATTGCGAATGGACGAAAACTCAAGGCTGTGGTTCCGGGAGGATCTTCAACTCCGTGCCTGACACCGGAAGAAATTGATGTGGCGATGGATTTTGATTCGGTGGCGAAAGCCGGGTCAATGCTTGGTTCGGGCGGTGTGGTAGTGATCGACGACACGCAGTGCATCGTGAAGTTCGCGCTGCGCACAATGAAATTCTATAAGCACGAGAGTTGCGGATGGTGCATCCCCTGCCGCGAAGGTACAGACTGGCTGGAGAAGACGCTCACGCGCTTTCATCGCGGCGGCGGGTTGAAAAAAGATATCGACAACATGCAGTACTTGTCGGAGAACATGCTGGGCCGGACGTTTTGCCCGCTGGGCGATGCGGCGGCAATGCCGACCATCGCTTTCGTAAAGAAATTTAGAAAGGAATTTGAAGATCATTTGGACGGCAGGCCGTGTCCGTTTGAGAAGGCGGGAGCGGTGGAAGAGCTACCGGTGATGGCCTGAACATTGAGTAATTGGGAAATTTGGTAATTGAGTAATTGCAAAACCTATGGGGTTGGCAGCATGAGTTCCAAACCTGAAGAGATGCGGGATAGAACAAAGGCATTCGCGCTTCGGATCATTCGCCTCTTCCGGTCTTTGCCTAATCGTACTGATACGCGCAGGTTTTAGGGAAGCAACTCTTGCGATGCGGTACTGGAGCGGCTGCAAATTACCGAGCGGCTTGCCGTGCGCGATCGAAGGTTGAATTTGTAGCGCGAATTGCCATCGTGGCTGAGGAAGCAGATGAAGCGGTTCTTTGGCTGGAGCTGTTGATTGAATCAGGAATCATCAAGACGGAAATGACCGTAGGATTACTTAAGGAAGCCAAAGAATTGGCTGCAATTTTGACTGCGTCGCGAGAGACAGCGAAAAGAGTGGCTTAAAGTTTTTAAATTACTCAATTACCAAATTACACAATTACTCAATCTCAATGGCTGATGTAACTCTCACAGTTGACGGCAAGAAGGTAACGGCTCCGGCGGGCACGCTGCTGATCGAGGCGTGCAAGCGGGTTGGCATTGAGGTGCCTTCGTTCTGCTATTACCCCAATTTGTCTTTGCAGGGCGCTTGCCGCATGTGCCTGGTAAAGATCGAGAAGATGCCGAAGCTGCAGACGGCGTGCACGACGGTGATCAGCGAAGGCATGGTCGTTACGACCGATAGCCCGGAGATCAAGCAGGCGCGCAAAGGGATGCTGGAATTGGTGCTGGGAAACCATCCACTGGATTGCCCGGTGTGCGATGCGGGCGGCGAATGCGAATTGCAGGACATGACATTCAGCTACGGCGCGGCTGAGTCGAAGTTCATGGAGGCGAAGAACCACAGAGATGAACAGCAGTGGTCGCCGGTGGTGTTCTTCGACCGTCCACGGTGCATTCTGTGCTACCGCTGCGTGCGAGTGTGCGGCGAAGGGATGGATGTTTGGGCGCTGGGCGTGCAGAACCGGGGCGTGAGTTCGATTATTGCGCCGAATAAAGAAGACCATCTGGAGTGTGAAGAGTGCGGCATGTGCATCGACATCTGCCCGGTTGGGGCACTGACCTCGGGTGCGTATCGCTATAAGACGCGGCCATGGGAGATGAAGCACATCGGGACGACTTGCACGCACTGCGCGGATGGTTGCAAGACCACGTTAGGCGTGCGGCGCGCCGATACCGGCATGGAGATTGTGCGGGGAGACAACCGCGACAAGAGCGGCACGAACGGAGATTTTCTTTGCATCAAGGGGCGCTATGGCTTCGATTTTGCAAACCACGAACAACGGCTGAAACAGCCGTTGATCCGGCAAAACGGGAAGCTGGTTCCGGCGTCGTGGGAAGATGCGTTTGCCCTGATCGGCAAAACCTTCCGCGAAATTCGTGATTGTGAAAGCGGGCACGCGATTGGAGTGGTGGGATCGACCCGGACTACGAATGAAGAAGCTTATCTGCTATCGAAGTTTGCCCGGGTAGTTTTGAAAACCAACAACGTCGATCACCACCGCACCGCGGACTTCCCTGCTTTCGCGGCGGCGCTGCGGGGCAAGGAGAACGCGACGGCGAGCATGGCGGATGTTTTCAATGCTCCGGCGATTCTGCTGATTGGGAATGATCCTACGGAACAGCATCCTTTTCTGGCGTGGCAGATACGCAATAACGTGAGGTTGCATCGAGCGAAGCTGTATGTGATCAACTCGCAGGAGATTAAGCTGCGGCGGCAGGCGACGAGCTTCATGCAGATTCCGGGCGGGTCGGAAGGCAAGGCTGCGGCGTTTCTGGCGGGAGAAGATGCGGCGCTTGAGGCAATCGGAGCACTGCCGAGCGCGGGCGAAGCGCCCGCGCCGGACGGCCGAGGGCGGCCGTCCCTACACGAGCAGTGGCGGGAACTGCGAGAGAAGCTGCGCGGCGAGCAGAACCTGGTGGTTATTTTTGGTTCGGAGATTCGCGGAACGGACGTTGCCGCGCTAGTCAAGTTTGGTTCTGCAATTTCCGGAGCGAAGTTCATTTGTTTGGCGGATTACGCGAACTCACGGGGCGCGGCGGATATGGGATTGTATCCCGATCTGC
>JASHTD010000007.1 GCA_030040725.1 Candidatus Sulfotelmatobacter sp.
CCCAAGCGGCGCTGTGACGTTCGTCACGAGGCGCCCTCTTTGGTTTAAATGTCTGCAACATAAAATGTTCACCCTTCCTGAACATCGAGAAACGAGTTTTGCAGCAAGAAACGGTACGACTACCCACCAGGGAGTGTGCACGGCCGCTGCCAATCGATTTCGTGTAACTCATTGATAATATTGGTTATAACAATGGAAAGCGGCAGGCGTTTTGGGCCAATGTGTCCCCGGAACGGGGGCGTGGGACAGTTTGTCTCGGAAATTTGAAGCATTACCTGGGATCGGAAAGGGCTGTTACCGCAGTAAAAAAAAGAGGATCGACCTGAAACCTTCTCAACATTTGCTCTCGTTGACTTGCTTTGCTCCGCCCCTTACCATGGCGTCGCGCCATGCTTGGGCAAAACATTTCCCACTACCGCGTCATCGAGAGGCTTGGCGGCGGCGGCATGGGTGTGGTGTACAAAGCCGAGGATGTCAAGCTCGGCCGTTTCGTTGCGCTCAAGTTCCTACCCGACGACGTCGCGAAAGACCCACAATCCCTCAGCCGTTTTCAGCGTGAAGCCAAGGCCGCTTCGGCCCTCAATCATCCCAACATCTGCACCATTTATGAAATTGACGATCAGCACGGGCAGGCGTTCATCGCCATGGAGTTTCTCGACGGCGTGACGCTGAAGCACCGAAGTGCGGGCCGGCCGCTCGACATCGATACTCTGCTAGCTCTGGCCATTGAGATCGCCGACGCCCTCGACGCCGCTCATGCCGAAGGCATCGTCCACCGCGACATCAAGCCAGCCAATATTTTCGTCACGAAACGGGGCCACGCCAAGATTCTCGATTTCGGATTGGCGAAGATGGAGCCGGCCAGCGACTCCCGGAGCAAAATTGCATCGGCCAACACAGTTACCGGCACGATCGACGAGCAGCACTTGACTAGCCCTGGGTCGACTCTCGGCACAGTGGCCTATATGTCGCCGGAGCAGGCTCGCGCCAAGGAATTGGACGCCCGCACCGATCTGTTCTCGTTTGGCGCGGTGCTCTACGAGATGGCCACCGGCCAGTTGCCGTTCCGGGGCGAAAGTTCCGCCACCATATTCGACGCTATTTTGAACCGCGCTCCCGTGCCTGCCGTGCGGCTGAATCCGGATGTGCCTCCGGAACTGGAACGCATCATCAATCGCGCCCTCGAGAAAGACCGGGAGCTGCGTTACCAGCACGCCTCTGAGATGCGCGCCGAGTTGCAGCGTCTCAAGCGCGATACCGACTCGGGCCGTATCTCCGCAGCCAGCGCGCCCGTCGCCGATGCCGGGACGATTTCAGCGGTCAGCGCTGCCAGCACACCCTCTGCAGTTGCGGCCTCTTCACCCGCAACGCTTCCGGGAGCGTCAGCCTCATCGGCCGGCACAGTCGCGCCGGTTCTCTCTTCGGCGTCGTCCATCACGTCTCCTTCGATTGCGCCTTCGTCCGCTTCGCGCCTCAAGATCCTGCTCCCGGTCGCGCTGGTAGTCTGCGTGATCGTTGTGGCTGCAGGGCTTTATTTTGGCTCGCGCTCTGCCGCGCCCGCTGCATCTGCCCGTGCGCTCACCGAAAAAGACTCAGTTGTCCTGGCGGACTTCATCAACTCAACAGGTGACCCGGTTTTCGATGACACTCTGAAGCAAGCTCTCGCCGTGGATCTCGGCCAGTCGCCGTTCCTGAATATCCTCTCCGACCGCAAAGTAGGGGAAACGCTGAAGCTGATGGGCCGCGCGCCTACGGATCACGTGACCGCCGATTTAGCGCGCGAGCTTTGCCTGCGAACCGGCAGCAAGGCCGTCATTGATGGGACGATCTCCAGCCTGGGCAGTTCCTACGTCGTCGGCCTGGAGGCGGTCGCCTGCAACACGGGTGACAATCTGGCGAAAGAGCAGGCGGAAGCCACGAGCAAAGAAGGAGTGCTAAAAGCGCTGAGCACGGCAGATGCGAGCCTGCGCGCGCGTCTCGGTGAGTCGCTCGCTTCCGTGCAGAAATTCGATGTGCCGGTAGAAGCGACGACGCCTTCGCTGGAAGCTCTGAAGGCCTACAGCATGGGCATCGTGACCTCGCGCACGAAGGGCGACGCTGAAGCCATTCCTTTCATGAAGCGAGCCATCGAACTCGATCCCAATTTCGCGATCGCATACGAGGTGCTGGGCATCGAGTACGGTAACTTGGGACAAGCGAGTCTGGCCGCGGAGAACGGCAAGAAAGCGTACGAACTGCGCGACCGGGTCAGCGAACACGAGAAGTACCGCATCTCCGCCTACTACTTCAACGACGTCGAGGGCGATATCGAAAAAGGCTCGCAGATTTATGAAATGTGGGCCAAGAGCTATCCGCGGGATTCGGTTCCGGTCGGGAATCTGGCCGTGGATTACTCTGCCTTGGGGCAATACGACAAGGCGATTGCTCAGGCCGAGGCCTACCTGGGCATGGAGCCGACCATCGTTGGGTATGGCAATCTCGCCAATTGGTACATGCAAGTCGGCCGTCTCGACGACGCGCGCAAGTTGCTGGCCGAGGCCCAACAAAAGGGGATGGATGGGCTCATCATTCGAGGCGACCTTTACAGCCTTGCCTTCCTTTCGGGGGATGACGCCGAGATGGAACGCCAGGTCGCGTGGGCCACGGGCCGCCCCGGCGATGAAGACCAGGCGCTCAACAACCACGCCGATACCATGGCCTACCGCGGGCAAATGGAAAAAGCGCGTGACCTTTGCCGCCGCGCGGTGGACTCGGCGGTGCGTGCCGATTCGAAAGAGACGGGCGCGCTGTGGCTTGCCGCTGAGGCGGTGCGTGAGGCTGAAGCTGGCAACCCGGCAGCGACACGCGATTATGCCGCTCGAGCCCTTGCTCTGGCACCCGGCCGCTACGTGGTACTGACAGTGGCCGTAGCTTTGGCGCGCGGCGGTGACACAGCGAAAGCGAAGGCTATGCTGGAAGGTCTCCGCAAGGGCGAACCCACCAACACCGTGCTGAACGTCTATTGGTTTCCGGTCATCGAGGCCGTGCTGGATCTGAACCAGCAACACCCCGACCAGGCGATCACTGCGCTCGAGCCGACGCGCCCTTACGAACTTGGCGGAGGAGGTGCCAGCATCATCTATCCGGCCTACATCCGGGGTCAGGCGTATCTGGCCGAAAAAAACGGTCCGGCAGCCATCGCCGAGTTCCAGAAGTTTTACGATCACGCCGATCTGGTGCAGAACAACCTGTTGTCATCGCTCGCCCATCTTCAGATGGCCCGCGCCTATGTTCTCGCGGGTAACAGCGCGAAAGCGAAATCCTATTACCAGGATTTCTTTTCCCTCTGGAAAAACGCTGACCCGGATGTCCCCATCCTGATTCAAGCGAAAGCGGAGTACGCGAAGCTGCAGTAGTTGATCTGATGCTGTCAGGCGCTAACGCTCAAAAGCCTTTTTTGAGTAAATGTGTGTTGTCTCGAATTGCAGCAATCAACATGGAGGAATTTGGGTCAGGCACGGCGCTTGCTTTACCGCGCTGCTGCGGCTTCTTTTTTTGAGGCGGGTCGCGAAGGATTGTTGATGATTCGCGGCTGCGCTGCCATCAGTTTCTGCGTGTACCCATGTCGCGGACGAGTGAAGATCTGATCTGTCGTGCCGCATTCAACGATCTGGCCTTCGTGCAGAATCGCGATGCGATCACAGATTCCTGCCACCGAGGCAAGATCGTGGGAAATATAGAGAATGGCGGTTCCGATCGATCGGTTCAGGCTGCGGAACAGAGCGAGAATTTCTGATTGCGTAATCACGTCGAGCGCGCTGGTGGCCTCATCGGCGATCAGCAGCGCAGGTCGGTGCATCACGGCCATGGCGATCAATACTCTCTGCGCCTGGCCCACGCTCATCTGTGAGGGATACTTGCGCAGGAACTCTTCATCATCCGGCAAAGAGACGCTGCGCAGGGAAGCGCGAACCGCGTTTGTGCAGTCTGTGCTTGTGCCGGCGGCGTGCGCCCGCCAGGCTTCCTTCAGCTGAGTTCGAATTTTGAGCGCAGGATTTAAAGAAGACAGCGGACTCTGCAAGACCAACGAAATAGTCCGGCCGCGCAAGCTGCGCAATTCGCGTTCCGGGAGATTCAGAAGATCGACGTTCTGGAAGCGAATTGAACCTTCGGCGCCAGCCCGCTTCTTCTCCAGCAGCCCGAGAATCGCCATAGCCAGCGTGCTTTTTCCGGAGCCGCTCTGTCCCACCAATCCAAGCACCTCGCCCTCGCGGATTTCGAGCTCGACGTCTCGAAGGACGGGCGGTTTGCCCGTGTAGCGCACGGTGAGGTGTGCCGATAATAGCGGGGCGT
>JASHTD010000008.1 GCA_030040725.1 Candidatus Sulfotelmatobacter sp.
ACGGCGACTCCGCTCACCGGAATGACTCTATCGCTGACCACGATCAACCCGGCGCCGGGGATCGAAAGCCCGTTCGGCCCAAGCGATTTCACCGAGCTTCCGAGCTTTACCGAGCAGGATAACTGTGCCAGTTCGCCGGGCAAGCCTTTCACGCTTGCCCCGCAGCAGAGTTGCTACGTCACGATTGCATTTTCCCCGCAACAGAGCTGCCCCTGGATGCCCTCCACCGCGCTGCAGGGAGAACCTCCATCGGCCTGCCCATATCCGTTACTTGCCTCGTTGATCCTGAAGAGTCCTATGAGCGCCGATAGCAACACCACTTTTGCCACCCCGCTCAGCGGCATTGGCTACAGTGCGATTTTTCCCATGGTGCCCGAACTCGATTTCGGAGCCGAAGGGGTTGGCGAAGCCAGCGAAGCTCAAACCTTTTCCTTCACAAATCAAGGCTCCGCCCCCGTGCAAATCCTGCCGGCGTTGAGCGCCGGATGCCTGAACCCGGCAAAGGGATTGCTTACCCTTCCGCGGCCTCTTTCTTCGGGAGAAGTTTCCGGCTTGCAGGTGATTTCCTCCATAACTCCCGATGCCACTCAGCAGACCATCCAGTACAGTTGTGACAGCGATCTCACCAGTCAGAAACCAAATTTCCAGATCTCAGCTGACGGTTGCTCGGGGACTCTGCTTACGCCAAAAGCCTCATGCAGCGTGTCGATCACTTTCGTCCCGCAGCCCAGCACGGCTTTGAATCCTGCCCTCGATTATTTTCTCGAACTGAACACGCTGCAGTGCACCGGCGCAGTAACGACTGATTGCGAACCGGATAGCGGCCGCTTTCCCGTTGAGTTGAAGGCGAACGTACCGAGCCCCCTGCGAATGACTCCCGCCGCAGGATTGGACTTCGGATTGGTCCCAGCTGGGACAACGAGCGTGCCCCTGACGGTGAACGTGTACAACGATCCGAAGGATCCCAACGCGGGTCCGGTGACCTTCACGGGAAATCTCGTGCAGGGCACGGCCTTCGCCGAAACCGACAATTGCGCCGGCACGTTGCAGCCGGGGAAGACTTGCACGTTCAACGTTACGTTCACCCCGTTAAAGGGCGGAGACGTATTCACCTCTGGAACGATCACGATCAGCTATACCGTAGGCCAAACCCAGACGATTTATCTGCGCGGTACGGGAGAGTAAGTTGTGAGCTCGATCTTCTTACGGCTTGAAAAAAAGCGAAGGGAATCAGGGGCGCACTCTGTGACCGCCGGCCAGAGAATTCTGTTGTTCTTGACGCTGGCAGTGACGGCCGTTCTCTCCGCATGCGGTGGAAATAATAATCTTACTCTGCAGAATCCTCCCGCGTCGGCTGCCCAAGCGGTTTCCATCGCCTTTGATCCCAAGCCAGCTGCGTCGCTCTCGCTGGCCGCGACGACCAGTTTTACAGCAGTCGTTAGCGGCGATTCCACCAATGCCGGAGTGGATTGGGCTCTGCTGTGCGGCACTCCTGGCAACTGCGGCACGCTTCAGCCGCTCCACACGGCAAGTGGATCTGCGGCCACGTACACGCCCCCGGCGAGCATCACGGGAAACAGCCAATCGGTCACGGTGGAGGCCTTCGCGACCGCTAACCATAACTCCAATACGAACGCGTCTCTGGCCATTACCGGGTTTGCGGGCAATCTCAAGGGAACTTACGTCTTCGAAACAACTGGACAGGACGCCAACGGCTTTTATCAACTAGCGGGCGTCATCGTGCTCGATGGAAACGGCAAGATCACCTCCGGCGAGCAAACTCATAACGACAATCTCATTTCGGTTTCAGATCGGATCACCGGAGGAACGTACTACATCGGCCCGGACGGGCGGGGAACGGTTACCATCAATACCGCCGATCAGAATATCGGGCAACTGGGCATCGAAAACTGGGGGATGCAATTTATCTCGCCGTCGAAAGCTCTCATTGCCACGCTCGACAATCCCAACCTGCAGCAGAGTTCCGAAGAGTCGGTAGGAACACTCGACCTGCAAACAAGCACCGCGGCGCCAACCGGTGGCTATGCGTTTGTTGCAAACGGCATTGACATAGACCAAGCTGCCATGGCGATGGGCGGCATCTTCAACATCGATTCACCGAACGCCATTTCGGGAGCTGGCAGCGTTGCGGATCAGGACGACACTCTGAACGGCGTGACTGAGAATTCTACGCTCTCGGGTACGTTAACCAGCCCGGATTCCCTGGGTTCGCTGAAGTTCAACTTACAGACCGGATTTGCTCCGGCTATGCAGTTCACTGGGTACATCGTCGATTCAACACACATCAAGCTGATCGAGAGTGACAATGCCGGATCGTTGGTGGGGTTTGGCACGACCGCAGGTGTTGCTATCGGTCAGGGCACGGCCAGAGGTACGTTTATCAGCAACAGTTCGTTCGCCGGAACCTATGTCCTCGACATTTCTGGGGAAGACCCGAGCGCGATTCCGGAAACGTTGGCTTCCTATGGACAATTCACTGCAGAGAGCAGTGGCAACTTGAGCTCGGGGTACGACGACGAGGGTCTAAGTTTTTACTTTATCGATATCAGCGATTCGTTCTCTGGAACCTATGCGCTCGCCGCAAGCGGCATCGGTCGAGTCGACTCGACGATCAACTTCAGCGTCAATGGCGCTGGGCCGGAATTGATCTTTTATCTCACGGGCAATGGAAACCCTCCTCTGGTTCTCGACGCCGACGACGTCAACCCCGCGACCTCTGGATCGATCGGCATAGGGTTCGCGCATCCCCAAGCGGCACCTCCATTTTCCTTCAGCGGCAAGTATGGAACTGAGTCCGTCTATGGGACCGGCTCGTCCTACAATACCGTCACCGGACGAGTCACGGTGAGTGCGAGCTCTTTAAGCGGCGTAGTGGATACCAATGTGGACTTTCCCGGCGTCGGCATAACACCGCTTCCTGACACCGCCATCAGCGGAACGTTTGGTACTATTCCCACCACCGGGCGTTTTACCGGGACTTTGGAGAACGGGCAATTCGCCTCGCCAACAACGCCACCAAACACGGTGTCGGTGGCGTTTTATCCAGTCGATGACAATCTCATTTTCTTTATTGAAACAGATCTGCTGGTGTCGGATCAGCTGGCCTTTGGCCGATTCGTGACGAGAAACTCTGTCTGCCCCTTGAGCGCGTGCCAGTAGCTTCTCCGAATGCCATGCGGTAGAATGGAATTATCATGAGCAGCTATCGTCATGAACCTCCCTCGATTGATGAAATCTGTGCCAGCGTAAAACGCCTCGGTTATGCGGCCCGGCAGCGTATTCGCCTTTATGGCGAAGAATTTGAACTGATTTCTGATCCATTTCCTGAGGCTGACGGCATTGCGGTGAACGTCAGAAGCAAGAAAGGGCCGAACGTCAGGGTAGTGCGTCTGCCTGCGACCGTGCTGCAAAGCGTGCAAGGACGGATCGCAAAAGCCAGCTGAGATGCAAGGCCATATCTCAGTCTCATCCTTTTAAAGCTGCTTCGTCTTCTTCTATTTCTTTGTCTCCAGTCTTCCTGTTTTCTGCGAACAGGCTCATCGGCTTGATCAGGTTAAGCCTTCGCATTTTCAAAATCGCAAAGAAAACTTCACTCTGCTCTTGCTCACTCGTCCGGCTTAGGCCGCCGGACGAATGTCGCGAACGTTGTTCGCCGGCTTTAGCGATTTAACTGCAGAAGCCGCTCCACCCATTGCTGCCAGCCATCCCAGGAACAGAGAGAAGAATCCGATCCATCCCATGTCCGACAGCATCGTCAGCATATACGGAGTGTGCGTTCCGGCTGGTTCAGTCACCACGCTGCCAGAAGCTGCGGCTGCTGCGAAAAGCACCACAAGCAGAGTGGCAATTACCGACAACCCAAACATGACCATGCCGTAGGTTGCGGCTTCGCCACGTGAAGTCACTCCCGCCATACCTCCGGTCACGCGGCCTCCGAAATACAGCGCGATGATTGTCAGAATCACCATCCACACTCCCATTCCTATGCTCATACCGCTAACCGGCGCTCCAGCATGCGGATTGGCCGAGCTGGTGAAAATTGCTTCGCCGAGCACTCCGAAGATCGACCAGATGGCGGCGAACGTAAACATTCCTGCCCAGATCGCGCTCCAGTTCGCGCGCCGTGTAGCCACGAACCCTTCATTTCCATAAGCAACAGTTGCCATTTTTCCCTCCCAGGGGTCTCTGATATGAATGGTTTCTTAATAACTCCCTAATATCTAGGATGCCCTGAGCGATGGAGCGATACTGGCGCGAGCGAAAAATTCACTTTTTTTCGCATTACGGCATTGCCGCGAACGATTTCAAGTAAATCCCTGACATTCCCACTCTCGAAACAAAGAGCGAGATCTCCTCCGCGCCGACCTACGGAATTGAGACTTCCACCGGCGTGGAATAACCACTTTCCTGGCCGCTGGAGTTTACCGCTGTGGCTGCATAGTAATAGGTTGCACCCGCAGTCACCGTGGTGTCGGTATACGCCGGGTTCGCGTCCAGAGTGGAATTGATTTTGGAATAAGCTCCGGGGGTGGTGCCGCGATACACGTTGTAGCCGGCAATCGGAGGATTGCTCGGATTCCACGTGAGGTTGACGCTGTACGTCGCCAGAACTCCGGTGCCGCTCAGCGCTTCGCTGCTCGAGTTGGATGCATTGCTGGCAAAACTGAGCGTGGCCGAGTCCGCTCCGGTTTTCGTTGGAGCGAAAGCGACATCGAACGAAATCGTCTGGCCCGCGTTGATCGTCACCGGCAACGACACTCCGGAGATGGAGAACTGCGAGTTGCTGCTGGTCGCAGACGAAACCGTCACGCTCCCGCCGGTTGCGGTCATACTCGAAGGTTGGGTCGTGCTCGTGCCTACATCGACATTGCCAAAGCCCAATGAGCCCGGGGCAATGCTGAGTTGTCCGACGGCCGTGCCCGTACCGCTCAACGGGATGTTGAGGCTGTCGCCGGTGAGAAAAATGTTTCCGGCGACCACGCCGGCAGTTTGCGGCGCAAACGAGACGCTCAGCGTCACGCTTTGTCCACTAGCGAGCGTTATCGGCAGAGAGGGCCCGCTGACGGAGAACGCGCTCCCGGTGACCGGAAGAGCCGTGATAGTTTCCTTCCAGGTGTGTGCGTTGCTCACCACGACGGAGAGCGATGCGCTGCTTCCCACCGACACGGCTCCGAAAGACAAGCTCGAGGGTGAAGCCGTCAGCACCTGGCTCTTGACGCCCGCGCCTTCAATTCCAACTTCCAGATTGGAATCATTGGCGTTGCTCGTGATGGTAATTTTCGCGACAGCCTCTCCGTTGCTTTCCGGAGTGAAGGTCACACTCAGCGTAATGCTCTGACCTGCGTTAACCGTCGCCGGCAAACTGATTCCGGAGACGCTGTATTCGGAGCTATTCGTGCCGATCGCTGAAATGGCGACGCTGGTTTCTCCTGTATTTGTCAGGACGAGTTCCTGAATTTCCGACTGACCAAGCACAACTGCACCAAAGCGAACGCTGGACGGCGTACAAACCAGCTGGTTCGTCGCCTGTCGAGCGTGCAATGGAGACGCAATCGCCAGCAGGAGAGTTGCAAGGATGTTGACGGTTAGAAAACGGACGGAGAGAGACGTACTGCTGGACTGGGGGAGTCGCATGGCAATAGTCTGAAATCCCTTGCTGGGCGCGGGAAGATACCGGTAGTTCACCTACCAGAGCGGCCAGAAGGACAACGGATAAAACGGTGCAATTCTTGGGAAGTTATAACGGAAAATTAATGCCGGGTCAGGAAGTGAAGAGGCTTAGGTCTTCTGAGTTACCTGGTTACGGAGCGGGAATCTGAACTGGTGAAACGATGTTCGAATAGCCGCTTTCTTCGTTGCTCGTGTTTACTGCAGTTGTGGCGTAGCAGTAGGAGGTACCGTCGGTTACAACCGCGTCGGTATAAAGAGTTCCGGTGTTCAGCGTGGAATTAATTTTCGCAAAAGAACCGCACGACGAAGTCGCATACACCGCCCGATAAATGTTGTACCCCGAAATGTTCGAGGATGAGCTTGGATTCCACGACAGGTTGACGGTGTGGGTCGGGCCTGCCGTGCCCGTTCCGGTCAGGGCTTCGGCGGTTGTAGCCGGTTGAGCGTTGCTTGTGAAGGTTAGAGTTGCATTTGCCGCTCCCGCCGCCGAAGGGCTGAAGGTTACCGTGAACGGCATGCTCTTTCCCGCGTCAATCGTCACCGGCAGCGACAGCCCACTTACGCTGAACTGCGAATTGCTGGAACTTGCGGCCGTGACCGTGACGCTTGAGCCACTTGCGCTCAGGCTTGCAGAGGCTGTGGTGCTCGCGCCCGCGAGCGCACTACCCAGCGCAAGCGTGCTTGGAGTGACGGCAAGCTGCCCATCTCCCGACCCCCCGGATCCCGAGGAGTTAGACGACGAGGAACCACCGTTGCTCACACCCTGACA
>JASHTD010000009.1 GCA_030040725.1 Candidatus Sulfotelmatobacter sp.
GATCACGTCGATGCGCACCGCTCGATTGCCTTCGTGATCAGCAAGTATTCACCGGGATCGGCGGCTTCTCCGCATGTCGAACACGGTTTCTATACGACCGTAAATGTGATTCATACGATGGAGATGCTGCTCGGCCTGCCTCCGATGAATCAGAATGACGCGTATGCTCCCGCTATGGTTCCAATGTTCTCCGGCTCCGGCAACCAGCCTGCCTTTCAGGCGGACCGGCGTAATCTTCACAATGGATTGATCTACGAAACCAACCGTCGCGATGCCACCGGCGCGAGTGAATCGGCGAAAATGGATTTCTCCCACCCCGACGCCGCCGACGCCGCAAAATTAAACGAAATTTTGTGGCGCGATCAGAAAGGCGATGTACCAGCGCCGCGGGCGAAGCACACGGTGTTTCCCGCGGGCGGTGAGTAGCTAAAGCGGGTAGTGGCCAATTTCGAACTTTGATCTGCTGGGCGGATTTAGTTGCACTGTCAGGGGAATATGATCCCGGAGATCTGAAAGATTAGGATGAATCAAGATTTAGGAGCTGCAATGGAAGGACGAGGCCGGCGAAAAGTGGCCACTGGCACCTGGCTCTATGATCGGACCGTCCCGATGGAGTTAGTAGTATGGGCCAAACCCGCTTACCTCGCGAGTTCGCGCTTTGATGACGACGACCACCTTATTGAAACCAGCCCGATTCCTGAAACGAAGGATGGCTTTCTCTATTTCTATTGGCCCGGTGGATTTCGCGAATACATGACCATCGAAGAGGCAAAGGCGGCGGCGGAGGCCGAACCTTGGGGGCCTATCAAATGGGATTAGCCGAAAAGCCTCAAAATTAAAGTAGTCCACGTACCGCTGAACCAACCTTTAGGTGCATTCGGAACGGGAACGCGTTGCCTGGCCTTCCGCAATCGGGAACTCTTTAGTTTCTGAACTCCTTGAACCGGCTGCCGATAAATTTCTCATGGCGGCAGGTATGCCTGAGCTACGCACGCCGGTCATGATCATGGTTGACGTGTCATGGCAGGAGCACGGCGGAGTTCTGCAGAAGAGCCGCGGCTGCATGGAAGATAAATCGGCTGGCGGGGCGCGCATCCGGGTAAAAACGCCAATTGCGGCGGGATCGCACTTGAAAATTCAGTGGCGTTTCGAGCAGTTTGCGGGCATCGCCAAATACTGCCGACGCGAAGGGCGAGAATATGTTGTTGGGATTCAGCGGCAGGATGGGAGCTATTCAACTGCGGATCGCGGCCGGGAACAAGTTGCGAACGGGGAGATTACGCGCAGCGAAGCTCCGCCGCAAGGAAACGAAACAACACTCCAGACTCTGGCAGTGGGAAAAGGAAAGGTTCTGGAAGGCCAGGATGGGGTTGAGACTTCTCTGCTCTTGCAGTCAATGAGTTTGATGCAACTGCCCGTCCGGCGGCCGATTCAACGCGGGGGCGTTCGATCTGAGGTCGCCCAACACCAGTTCTCTAGTCGGGTAAGCGCCCGGGACCGTCCGCGCGGCTCGGGGCGTGAAGAGCTCGCAGTCTTTAGCCAGACTGAACGCGGCGGAAAAGAGATTTCTGCCCAAAAAGCAACTGACCGGGAAAGGAAACCTATGGCACGCAAATGGCTCGGACTAGCGCCCTGGCACAACAAGCGGGACGATCCTGCCGCAAGCGGGAGAGACGCGAGCGAGGAAGAGAACTCGATGACTGACGAAGCCCCGAACCACGACGAGAGCAGGAAAAGCGCCAGCGCGAAGGAGAATCGTATGCCTCTATCTCAATCAGCTCAGAGCACGGAAAAGATTGCGACCATTTCTGCCCGCGAAGTGCCCGCGTTCCAGGTGGAGCTGCTGCCCATGGAAGATATCTATCGCACCGCCGGCATCGTGAGCCCGCGCAAAGGGTACAGCGTGACGAAGGTGGTTGAAATGCAGAACAGCGAACACATTCGCGGGCTTTCGAAAGAGACCAAGCGGGCCGCATTGTTGATGGCTCTCGACGCGGCAGGTGTCACGATCGAGCAAGTGCAACGGGACGCCAAGTCGCGGCAAAGCGCTCTCGATTCGTACGAGACCGAGCAGAAGAAGCAGGCAGAGGCCGAGTGGGCGCGCAAGGCGGAGGAGATTGCTCACATTCAGGCGGAACTGGAGAGCATCAAGGCGCATTACTCGGCACGCATCAGCCGCAACATGGAAGCTCTGGCTCGCGACAAAGCCAGGTTCAACAGTTGGGTGACGACCAAAGAACAGGAATCCCAAAGCATGGCGGAAGCGGTGGAGCTGTGCGTAAAAACTCCTGTCTCCGAACCCGCGGCCGCGACACCCCGAGAGCTTAACCTACCCGCCACTGCGGCAGCGGCGGCAGGCGCTGCCGGTTCCAAGCCGATGTAGGGTTGCTGGCGCCGATGCGCTCGGGCCGGCTGCCAAACTCATAACGATTCGGTAATTCCCAACCAACTTGGCCGCTTGTGATGCCCGGCTTTACACTAAATAAGTGAAGATTGCGCTCGGGCAGATCAATCCTACGGTCGGAGATTTCTCCGGCAACGCTTCCCGGATGGTCGAATTTTCGCGTCGCGCTCTTGCCGGCGGCGCAAGCCTGATTCTTTTTCCTGAATTATCGGTCTGCGGTTATCCCCCTCGCGACCTGGTGGAGCGGGCATGGTTCGTGGCCCGCAACCGGGAGACGGCAGAGAAGATTGCCGCGGCTACGCAGGGAATTTCGGTGATCTGCGGGCTGGTGACTCCGGCGCAATCGGAAACCGGCAAGTCGGTGATGAATTCGGCGGCGCTGCTGCAGGAGGGAAAGATCGCGTTCCTGCAGTCGAAGATGTTGCTGCCTACTTACGACGTTTTCGATGAAATGCGCAACTTCGCCCCGGCAAAAAGCCAGAATCTGTTTTCGCTGCGCGATGACCAAGTTGCGCTCACGATTTGCGAAGACGCCTGGAACGATAAACTGTTCTGGCCGAAGCGGCTTTACACGGTCGATCCCATCGAAACGCTGATTCGAGGTGGCGGAAATATTGTTCTGAATATTTCGGCATCGCCTTTCTGGATCGGCAAACGCAAGTTGCGGTGCGACATGCTGGCCTCCATTGCCCGTCAGCACAAGGTTCCGGTCGCGATGGTCAATCAAGTCGGAGGAAACGACAGCCTGGTTTTCGACGGTTCCAGCATCGTTCTCAACGCGCAAGGCGAGATTATTGCGCAGGGGCGTTCCTTCGAAGAAGATTTGATTTACTTCGATTCCGAATCGCTTACCGGAGATTTGCACGAACAGATCGAAGGCGAAGTTGCCAGCGTGTACGCAGCGCTGGTGCTGGGCACGCGCGACTACATGCGCAAGTGCGGATTTCAAAAAGCCATCGTCGGATTGAGCGGTGGGATCGATTCGGCGCTAACCGCGGTAATCGCTAGCGATGCCGTAGGTCCGGAAAACGTGATCGGCGTGGGAATGCCCGGGCCATATTCTTCTCCGGGTTCGATCGAAGACGCGCGTGCTCTGGCCGAGAATCTCAACATCCGCTTCGAGCTGCTTTCCATCAATTGTGCGTATGAGGCTTACC
>JASHTD010000010.1 GCA_030040725.1 Candidatus Sulfotelmatobacter sp.
ATGGGCGGGATTCCTCCCTATTTGGTCTTGCTCCGTGTGGGGTTTGCCCTGCCCACGGCATTACTGTCGTGGCGGTGCGCTCTTACCGCACCTTTTCACCCTTACCCCGCCCATTCTGCTCAGGCCTCGGAATCCCACTCTTCGAACATTAAGAAGCGTGGAGCCTCCACATGGCGAAGCCTCAGCAGAATGAACGGGGCGGTATGTTTTCTGTGGCACTTTTCCGTCGAACGAGCTTGAACTCGTCCTCCCGGACGTTATCCGGCACACCGCTCTGTGGAGTTCGGACTTTCCTCCCCGCCCATTCTCGTGGCCCGTGTTGTCCGAGAAGCCATTCGTGACAAGCTCCTGCAGTAATCGCGGAATCACCAGAATGGGCGGGGCGACCGTCCGGTCCAGCTGCCTACTCAACTATTATATGCGACGAGCATCGGAGGGCAGGTCAGAGTTCGACATATCGAACAGCACTTTCCAGGCGCCATCCGGTTGTTTCTTCCAAACCATCAGATATTTGCCTTTGTCGAAAAAGAGCTTTCCGCGCGGGCGACGGAAAGTCATTTCATAGGAACCGCTGGTATAGCCCAGTTCGCCGGAGCGGGCCACTGCCGCTTTCTTCGCATGCCAAACGATGTCATAACCCTCAAGCCGGAAGGATTGTGCGATGAATTTCGTGAGCGCGGATTGTCCAGTCAGGAGCGGACGATGCGGCGCGAGCATCGCGCCTTCTTTCGCGTAAAAGGCGGCGGCCGCTGCGGCATCTTTTGATTGATAGGCCTTGAGCCAGGCGGCGTCAGCCGCGAGGAGGGAGTTGACCTCCGCTTCCTTCCCGCGTGTCATCCCCTTAGTCCCAGCCTTAGTCCAGGTTTCGCGGGGCGGGAGGCGCTGCAACTTCGAACTGCGCAATTTCGAACCGCCAGGCATGGCTTGCGATTTCCCTTTACTGACGCGGCAGTCTATCATTTTTGTTCGGCGCGCCGCTTGAGTCGCGGAAATCCGAGATTCGAAATCCATGCGCATCCTCGAAGCCATTCGACTCGCGTTTCAGTCGCTGTGGGTGAACAAACTGCGCTCCGTGCTCACACTGCTTGGAGTAGTGATTGGAGTCGCGGCGGTGATTGCTGTGGTCACATTTGTTTCCGGCATCAACGATTACGTGGCACAGAAGATTTTCAACCTTGGCGCAGATGTTTTCCTGATCTTTAAGGTTTCTCCGGCGGTCACGAATGTCGATCATTATCTTGAGGGCGAAAAGCGCAAAGACCTGACCATGGAGGACTACCAGGCCGTGGCCGACGCCTGCCACCACTGCGACCTGATCGCCGCTTCTTCGCTCAACACGACCGGCCATGTGAAATATAACGAGCAGTCGATCAGCGACACACTCATTCGTGGCATCACTCCGGGATATGCCACGATTCTTGATACCGATTTGAGCTCGGGTCGGATGATCAACGATACGGATGTCGACAACCGATCGCCGGTGGTGGTGGTGGGAAATGACATTGTCGAACATCTGATGCCGGGAATTGATCCGCTGGACAAAGAAATTCGTATCGATGGATGGACCTACCGCGTGATCGGCGTGGCCAAGAAAAAAGGAACTACTCTCGGTCAGAGCGCCGACAACTTCGTGATGATGCCGGTGACTTCGTGCTTGAAACAATACGGGTCACACAACAACAGCCTGCGAATCGCCGGCAAAGCCGCCAGCGGCGGGGTGGCGCTGGAGGAGGCGATTGACGAATCTCGTGCCGCGCTTCGCGCGCACCGGCACGACCACCCCGGCGGCGATGACAGTTTTGATGTTGAAACCAACGCCAGCCTGCTGGGCATCTGGCAGGACTTCAGCCAGACTTTTTTTATCGCAACGATTGGCATTGCGTGCATCTCGCTGGTGGTGGGCGGCATTGTAATCATGAACATCATGTTGGTGGCGGTGACGGAACGAACCCGGGAGATCGGTATTCGCAAGGCTCTGGGGGCACGGCGAGGGGATGTGTTGCTGCAGTTTCTGATTGAGTCTGTGACGTTGGCGCTGACCGGTGGCGCTCTCGGGGTTCTATTCGGAGTGGCGATCGCGTTGACGGTTACGGCACTTATCGGAATGCCTTCGGCCATCAAGCTATGGGCGGTCGCGGCAGGACTGATCGTATCGGCGAGCGTGGGCGTGTTTTTCGGGGTATATCCCGCGCGGAAGGCGGCGAAGCTGGATCCGATTGTGGCGTTAAGATTCGAGACTTAGAGAATTCGTAATCTGGTAATCCGGTGATTTTGTAATTCTTGAGCGCGCCGGACTTTACAGATTGCCGAGTTACAAATTACGCAGTTACAAATTGCTTGGATGATCCACAAAGACGAATTCGCAGAAATCGTGCAGATGGCGACGGATACGATCCGGACCAACAAAATGCGCTCGTCGTTGACTGTGCTGGGCATTGTCATTGGCGTGGCGATGGTGATTGGGGTTTCTTCGATCGGGCGCGGGCTCGACGAAAATGTGCGCGACATGGTGAAGAGCATCGGGTCGAATGTCATCTTTGCTTATCACATGGAGCCGTTCACGTTCGGGAGGCCGACGGAAGAGATGCGCATGCGCAAGAAGCTCACTTTTGAAGATGCGGAGGCGATCGGTGAATTACCGCACGTGAAGGCGGTTTCGGCGGGAATCCGTTTCTTCCGACCGGAGTTGGGAGTTGGGACGTTCGCCGTGAAATATGGGGACCGGAAGGTGAAGAACACGATTCTCGAAGGCGACACCGCGTCGGTGAAAGATGTCTTTGATCTGCCGATGTCTGCGGGAAGATGGTTCAGCGATGTGGATGACGAGCGCCGCGCAACGGTAATCGTGCTGGGGCACGATACGGCGGAAGAACTGTTTCCGGTAGAGAATCCGCTGGGGAAAGAAATCAATATTGATGGGAGACTGTTTGAGGTCGTCGGCACGATGGCCAAGCTGAAGTCCGTGTTTGGCGGAGGAAAAGACCCCAATGACAACCGGATTTTTTTCCCGCTGCGCACGTTTCGGACCCTTCATCCCGAGCTGAAAGATTATTGGATCAGCGTCAAGGCAACTTCGCACGACGACATGCCGAAGGCGATCGATGAAATTCGGGAACTCCTGCGCAGGCGGCGAAAAGTGGCGCCGGACAAGCCGGATAACTTTTCGGTGTTTACCTCGGATTCGATTACCGATGTTTGGAACCAGCTGACCGGCATGTTGTTTGTGGGAGTATTCGCGATTTCGAGTGTTGGTCTGATCGTCGGCGGCGTAGGCGTGATGAATATTATGCTGGTGAGCGTGACCGAGAGGACGCGCGAAATCGGAGTGCGCAAAGCCATCGGCGCGCGCAAGCGGGATATTCTTCTGCAGTTCACTCTGGAGGCCATCATTCTGACCGCGGTCGGCGGAGTAATCGGAATTCTGTTCGGCGCTCTGATTGTATGGGTGATTCCCGCGCTGTGGCCGGCGCTTCCAGCGCGAATGTCGGCATTCTGGGTCATGTTTGGCTTCACGACAGCAGCCAGTGTTGGATTGCTTTTCGGAATTTATCCTGCGTGGAAGGCGGCGAATCTGGATCCAATCGAGGCGTTGCGTTATGAATAATCTCTGCGCTCGCGCATGACATACGTCATTCTCAGAATCATTCAAATCATCGCGGCCGCTGGCGTTGTCTCGAGTTCCTTCTATTACCTGCT
>JASHTD010000318.1 GCA_030040725.1 Candidatus Sulfotelmatobacter sp.
GCGGCTTTCAGATTGTAGGGCGTGCGGTGAAAATGCACGATCTGCGATTCGGTATCGAAAAGCGCAAAAGCGGCCCGCCAGTCGCCGTCGCGCGGCTGTCCCACCGATCCAGGATTGATCATGTAACGCGTGGCCGGCTTCAACTGAAAAGAAAACGATTCGGGTTTTCCCACGGTTTTGTACTCAGGACGAAATCCATCGGCGTTGCTGCCGTTGGCGAAGAATCCGCCCTGCAAGTGAGTGTGGCCGAAAAAAGTGAGAGGTGTAGGTTCGGCGAGCAGGGGCACAAGCGCGTCGCCAATCGAGACAACGTACATATCTTCGTCGTTGGGCGAGCCGTGGACCAGGTGAACATTCGACTGGCCTTCCAGGGGCAACGGCCCTTGCGGCAACCCATGCAGCCAGTCGAAGCGCTCAGGAGTCAGTTGCTCGCGGGTCCAGATGGCGGCGGCGGCGGCCAGCGGGTTGAAATCGTCGAGTTCCAGCAGCCCGGTGGCGGCCTTGTCGTGATTGCCTCGGACAAAAATTTTCCCCAACTCGCGCGAACGGTCGACCACTTCATTGGGAGAAGCTCCGTAGCCGACCACGTCGCCAAGATTGGCCACAAGATCGTGGGCGGGCGCAGCCGCCATGCAGGCTTCGAGAGCTTCGAGGTTCGCGTGAATGTCGCTGAGCAGCAGTATGCGCAAGACGCACCAGACAAAGTGGCGATTATAGAACGAGCGCGAGCAGGAAGGATATATAGCTTTTCTCCGCGGGCGCTATTTTGCGTTGAGCACCGGGCAGCGAGCCCAATGCCCTGCAGAGACTTCGATGAGCGGCGGCATCGAACGGGCGCATTCCCGAACACGCAGAGCACAGCGCGGCTCGAAGGCGCAACCTGGCGGCATGGCGTGCAGCGGAGGAACTGTGCCGTCGATGGTTCCGAGCGGGATTGCGCGGTCGGTCTTGAGGTTGGGAACGGCCTCGAGAAGTCCGCGCGTGTAAGGATGCGCGGGAGATTGGAAGATATCGCGTTTCGTGCCGAGCTCGACAAGATTTCCGGCATACATCACCGCGACGCGTTCTGCGACCTGCGAAACGACCGCGAGATCGTGCGAAATGAAAAGCATGGCAAGAGAGAACTTCGACTGCAGGTCCGCGAGTAATCCGAGAATCTGCTCCTGGATGGTGACATCGAGCGCGGTGGTGGGCTCGTCGGCAATCAACAACTGCGGGCGGTTCACGACGGCCATGGCGATCATGATGCGCTGGCGCATGCCGCCGGAAAGCTGATGCGGATAATCGCGGGCGCGGCGGTCGGACTCAGGAATGGCAACCTGCTTCATGGCTTCGACTGCCATCGTCGCGGCTTCGCGGCGGGAGACGCGGCGGTGCGCAAGAACGGCCTCGGCGATCTGATCGCCGACGCGCATGACCGGATTGAGGGCAGTCATGGGCTCCTGAAAAATCATGGCGATTTGCGAGCCGCGCAATCGGCGCATGGACTCATCGGGCAGCGCGCCTAAATTTTGCGACTGGCCGTTCTCGCCGAACAGAATTTCTCCCGAGACAAATGCCTGCGGAGGGAGCAGGCGCATGATGGCGAGCGAAGTCAGGGATTTGCCGGAGCCGGACTCGCCGACGAGTCCGAGCACTTCACCCGGGCGGATTGAGAAAGTCAGATCGCGAACCGCATGCAGGGTTTGCGTGGGGTTCGGCGCCGATGCCCGGTCTGGCTTCGGTGCGGACATTGCGAATCCGATGTTCAGATTTCGGACTTCGAGAAGCGCGGGCACACAGCCATGGTAGCAGCGCATCGGCATCAGGGCGACCGCCTGGCGCCAAGTCACTCGGGACGGGCCAAGGCCGTAGGTTTCGCTACGGCTTATGTTTCTAAGAACATAAACCGTATCTCCGAACTGCTTAGCGAGGTGCAACAAAGAGCATTTGCAGGCCCTTTGGAGGCACCAATGTGCCAGGATTCTCGGAGTCTGGCTGCGCCGTCAGCAGCGTCACTTCCTGGACACCCGCTGCGCGGACGGAGTCTAAAATCCTGACAAGGCTGGCATAGGGAATACGCGCATCTCCCTTTATGTAGAGAATCTTCTGGCTCCGATTGGAGAGGACATTTCTGACCCCCTCTGCCAATGCAGCGGTGCTCGTCAGATTGACGCCGAGATATACGCTGCCATCACGAGTCACGGTTACTACCAAGGCGTCTTCTTTGTCTGCATCAGGCACCGGCACCGCATTGCTGGTGGATACAAGGTTAACAGTAATCCCCTTTTGCTTGGGGACCTCTGCTGCAGACTGCGCAGCAATGGAAGGCGTACTGCCAGCCAAGGTTAGTGCGACAAGACACACTTCAAGTAAATGCTTCATACGCTTTGCTCCTTTCGATCTATTCGGGTGAAATTGTCAGGTTCTGGCCCCACCCAGTGACGCGGTTGCCAGGGTTCCGCCAAGCCCCATTGTCTCGACCGCTGACGATGGCACGATCACCATGGAGCCCCGTTCTTTGATGGCTTCGTAGAGCATGTTCATCGGGCGAAGATGCAGGGCTGTTGGATTTTCAGTGTAAGCGGCCGCCGCCTGCACAAACTTGTCGGCAATTTCAGTTTCCGCTTGCCCAAGGATGATTCGCGCCTGCCGTTCGCGTTCGGCTTGCGCTTGTCGAGACATGGCATCCTCCAGCCCCTGCGGAATTCTCACGTCTCTGACTTCAACCGATTGCACAGTTATCCCCCAGGGATTTGTCTTCTCATCAAGAATGCGTTGTAGTTCCCGCCCGAGCGTTTCGCGCTCGGTGATCATTTGTGCCAGCTCGTGACGGCCAATCGATTCCCTCAGCGCTGTCTGAGCACTCATGTTGATTGCCTCAAGAAAATTCTCCACTTCAAGGATGGCCTTTTCGGCATTCCAGACCAGCCAGAAAACAATCGCATCGACGTTGACCGGGACGGTATCGCGAGTCAGTGCCGATTCTGCAGTCACGCTTGCGACCCGCACCCTTTGATCCACGAAGGGACTGAGAGTCTCAACGACGGGCACGATGTGGAACAATCCCGGTCCGCGTAGCCCGACATATTTCCCCAGGCGTAAGAGAGCGACCTTTTCCCATTGCCGGACTACTTTGATCGCAAAGAGCAAGTACGCTCCCAACAACGCCCCGACGATTACTGGCACCGGTTGATGCACCGTTACGCTGAGCAGCGCCCCGAGAACGATACAAAGTGCAAATGCTGTAACCGCGACGCCGTTGATCTGTGACAGACTAAGTTTTGTCATGACGCTTATCTCCTGCGGCTTGGCTCTAAAACCAATCCGCGCAACTGCTCAACCAAATCTTCGACTGTAAAACCAATTGCTCCGGCACGAGCTACGGAGTCTGTGACGATCTGCGCCAACTGCCGCGAGCGCTCCTCGCCCCCACCTCGTATTTTTTGCGCGCTGATGAAGGTCCCCGTGCCCTGGTGCGTTTCCAAGACCTCAACAAGTTCGAGTTCACGGTAGGCCCGAGCCACAGTGTTGGGATTGATTGACAGATCGACGGCAAGCTGGCGCACGGTGGGCAGCTGGTCGCCGACGCTCAGCGATCCGGAAGCGATACCGCCCCGCACCTGATCGATGATCTGGCGATACACAGGTACCCCGCTGTGGAGGTCGAGCCGAAATCGGAACGGAACGCGCTGCCGGCTGCCCATTGCATGCTTAGTGTACTAGTATATTAGTACATGATGTCAAGCAAAAAATCCGTACGTGGCCGGCCACGCTTAGTTTTGGTATCGAACTGCCACAAGTGCGGAACCTTGAATCTTCCCATTTCTCAAGCGCATCTCTTATCATTAAGCTATGAGCAAGATACATATTCCAACACCTTTGCGGCAGTATGTGGGGAAACAGTCCACGGTCGAAGTCAAGGCCGGAACCGTGGCCGAAGCGATGAACGGCTTGCTGGCGCAGCATCCCGAATTGCGACGCCACCTTTACACGGAAGAGGGAAAACTGCGGGCTTTCGTCAATCTTTACGTCAACGATGAGGATATTCGCTACCTGCAGAAAGAAGAGACCGCGCTCAAGGAAGGTGATAACATTTCGATCGTGCCTTCGATCGCCGGAGGCGCAGCCTGATCAGGGATTTGCGAACCATTCGTTTCACGAAACCAGCATCATGAAAACCGGGCTTCGATTGCCGAATTCTTCTGCAGCTGAGCGCTGTTGCTGTTGTATGTGTCCTGCCTGTCGTTAGCTTCCCCGCTCCGAACCGAAGCAGCGATTCCAAGAAACTAAATTGAGGGCTTTATGGCTACCACAACCGAAATTCCAGTCACCTTGAATAAAGACGAAATCCTGCGCTACTCGCGGCATTTGATCATGCCAGAAGTCGGCATGGAGGGCCAGCAGAAGCTGAAGGCCGCGCGGGTGCTTTGCATCGGCACGGGCGGCTTAGGATCGCCACTGGCTTTATATCTGGCGGCGGCAGGAGTGGGCACGCTGGGCCTGGTGGATTTCGATGTGGTGGATTACACGAACCTGCAGCGGCAGATTATTCACTCGACCGCCGATGTGGGCCGCAAGAAGCTGGATTCGGCGGCGGAGAAGCTGAAAGCGATCAATCCATTTTTGGAAATACGCAAATTCGATACCCGCCTGAGCAGCGAGAACGCGCTGGAGTTGTTCCGCGATTTCGACATCGTCGCCGACGGCACGGATAATTTTCCCACGCGCTACCTGGTGAACGACGCCTGCGTGTTGACGGGCAAGCCCAATGTTTACGGCTCGATTTTTCGTTTTGAAGGACAGGCCAGCGTGTTCGCAACCGAAGACGGACCTTGCTACCGCTGCCTGTATCCTGAACCGCCTCCGCCGGGGCTGGTGCCATCGTGCGCCGAAGGCGGCGTGCTGGGCATTTTGCCGGGCCTGGTCGGCGTGATGCAGGCGACGGAAGTCATCAAGCTGATTCTCAGCGTGGGCGAGCCGCTGATTGGACGGCTGTTATTGATCGATGCGCTGGGCATGAAATTTCGCGAGCTGAAGCTGCGAAAAAATCCCGATTGCCCGGTTTGCGGCACGCATCCCACGGTGACCAAGCTGATCGACTACAATCAGTTTTGCGGCATTCGCGGGGAGGAAAAACCGGTGGCGAACGGCGTTCCGGAAATT
>JASHTD010000011.1 GCA_030040725.1 Candidatus Sulfotelmatobacter sp.
AAGAATCGGCGACATTCTGCAACGAAAAAACTCTTCCCAACCCCGGGTAAGGACGCGGGAGCGAGTTTACGTTCGGGATGTACGGTGAAGTGCACGCAGCTTGCAGATGCATGTACGCGGGGTTTTGCGAAGTGATGATGGTTCCACTCTGCAGCAGGAAAGGAGTCGTGCCATCGCCTGGATGACCCGCTCCCCCGATGGGTGAGTCGTCGCAGTCGGACAGAGTCAACGGCTCGTTTGGGCCGAAGGGATTTTCGTTCAACGGAAGCGGCTGTAACTGATTGAGCTGGCGCTCAACCGTCAGGTGCGTTCCCTTGCTTCCCACATAGGCCGCGTTGACCACAACATTCTGCTTCACTTCCCGCTGCACGCCGAAACTCCACTGCTGCGCATACGGCCACACGGCTTTGGTCGGAATGCCCGTCAGGTCGAGAGGAAAAACGGAGCCGGTGGGCGGCGTGGTGTTTCCCTGGTTAAACATGCAATCGTCGCCGGGTTGACCCGCCGGCGTTCCATAACCAACAAAACCAATGCAGGGATAATTCAACGGGAGCGGCTGCGTCATGCTGAGTACTACCGGCGAACTCGCCTCGAGTGAGCCGGTATTTGCCTCGTTGCCGGTTCCATGCTCGAAGAAAATGCCGTAGCCGCCGCGAATCGAAGTCTTGCCATCGCCGAAAGGATCGTATGCAAAGCCGACGCGAGGCGCAGGATTAAAGAGATGCCCAGTCATACAACCGGAAGGAATCCCGTTGACTCCGCATTGCACTAGCCCAAGGTCGCTCACGATCGACGGTGGAAGTGCGAATGTGCTCTGGTTGAAGGCCACAGGCTTCGAGCCATTGGTCTTATCCAGAAGCACACCGCTGTTGGGGTCAACGGCAAATCTGGTGGCGTCGAATCGGGAAGCCTCCCAATTCCACGCATTGTGATATTTCTCGCGATAAGTTCCGAACAAGCTGACTCTTAACCCCAGGTTTACTGTCAGGCGCGGCGTCACTTTCCAATCGTCCTGAAAGTAAGGCTCGGCAATCTGAAAGCTCTGGTAATACCTGTGCTGGGAGGAATCCTGCGAATAGCTCTGAATAAATCCTATGTTTTCGCCGTTGCTGTAGTACTGCGTCAGAAAGTCGGCGAAGGCGTTGCCCGTGCTGTGCGCCAGATTGCTGAAGGTCAGTAATCCCTGCAAGTCGCCGGTGGCCGCGCCGATGCTGTTGTTGGTCTGATTGCGCTGCGCCCATATGAATTGCCCACCGAACTGCAGCGTGTGCTTGCCAATCGACTTCCCGATGTCATCTCGCACCGAATAAGTCGGGTTTGTGTGAGTCCATGGCATGTAGGAGGGATCGGCGGCGAAACCTCTGCCGCCGTAGGCGGCGTTGGTTCCGAGGATGGCAATGCCGGGCATCTTTCCGCCGAATCCGTTGTTGAACAGATACCCCATGCCACACTGCGGTATGCCGCTGATCGGGTCGACGCTGGTCTGAGGATTGCATTGGCCAGGAGCAGCGGCGCTGGGAACGAGCGGTTGGCCGAGCGACGGATTGCGTTGAAACTGAGCGCCTCCCGGTCCGTTTTCATCGACCAGCGTAATATCGGAATCTACATAGCTGAGAACCAGATCATTCAAGAGCGTGGGAGAAATCGTATGCGTCAATCGAGCGACGAGACTCGTCCCCGGCCCGGTAAAGTAGTTTTCTATGGTCGGAAATCCTTCCGCAGAAGGGTCGTTGGTTCGCAGATAACTCCACTGGGGAGTCAGAACGGTGGTATTCCAGGCGTCGTGAACGTATCGGAATGACGCGCGGATTTTATCGGTAATCTGATGGTCAATCCGAAACAGCTCTTCCCGCCAGTAGGTCGAAGGCGAGACCACCGCGTCGTAGCAGTGGTTGGGGTCGGTCGGGTCCAAGTTGGCCACGGCAAAGTTGCAACCGGTTGGGGAATTCGGGAGCGGAATCAGGTTCGCCTGCAGGATCGCCAAGGCGTTCTTGTCGACTCCAATCGAGGCGGCTCCCTGCGAGGTGGCTTGCCCGAGTAGGTTGTAAATTGGCTGTAGTTTCGAAGGCTCGCCAACCACGGCGGGACAATCCGGATACTGCTGCCGGTTGAAAGTTTGCGCAGTGCCTTGCGGCGGGCAGACGTCGCTGAAGTCGAACACCTGCGAGACCAGCCCGTTCGAGTTCGGCGGAGACAGATTCTCCTGAATTCCCGAAGGTGTCATAACCAGGCCGCGCTCCTTGAGCGACGGCACGGCATAGTTGTAATCGGTGGGAGTTTTTTCCAGCCGGAATTCTTCGGAAAAGAAAAAGAATGTCTTATCTCTCTTTGTGTTGTAAATCCCCGGAATGGTTATGGGCCCGCCGATGGTCCCGCCAAAATCCTGCCGGCGATACAGCGGCGCGCGCCCCGGAGGATCGAAATAGTTGCGCGCGTTGAAACCCTCGTTACGAATGAACTCGTACAGGTTTCCGTGAAATTTTTCTGTACCGGACTTGGTGGTGACCAGCACCGTTCCGGAAGCAGTGCGCCCGTATTGCGCGCCATAGTTTGAAGTCAGCACTTTCACTTCTTGAATGGCATCCAGGCTCGGGTAAACCATAAGCGTGCTGGAAGCCCCATTCAATCCAGTGTTGAGCACGTCACTGCCATCGACTTCGAAGGTGTTGTACTCGACGCGGCCGCCGTTGACGCTATACTTCACGCTCCCGACCACCCCGACCTTCGCTTCGTCCTGTCCGGTCTGGTTGCTGACTCCGGGTGCCAGCGCAATCAGTTGGGTGAAATTGCGGCCGTTCAAGCCGATCGAGGTGACTTCCTTTTGCGTGATCGTACCGGAAACACTGGCGTTCTCCGTCTCGACATTGCCGACCGTGCTCGATTCCACGTTGACTTCGGTCTTACCGGTTGCCGGTTCCAGTTGAGCATCCAAAGTTAATTCCAACCCGGCGGTCAGGTTGATGTAATCCAGCGTCTTGGTGGCGAAGTTCGGCGCATTCACCGTCACCGTATACGTTCCCGCGTCGAGGCCGGTGAACGAGTATTCGCCTTTCTCGTTAGTCTTCGTCTCTTTCTTGAAATTTGCCGCGTTGGTGAGATCAACTGTCGCGCTCACTACAACCGCCTGCGTCAGATCGGTCACTGTCCCGTGAATCGAGGCCTGGCTGTTGGCCGGCTGCTGTGGAGCTTGGCCAAATGCGTGCCCGGCTAATGCCAGGACTATAGCCACAGCGATGCGACCAAAGTCACGAAAAGACACCGGACTCACCAAGAGCTCCCCCGACTTTTTGTGGACAACCAGAAAGGCTGGAATAACGGAACGCGGATATTACTAGAACTGTGAGCGGCTAAATATTAAGAGTCGATGAATTATTTGTGAACAATCGATGACAGGAGCGCTCCGCTCCCGCGTCCCTTCTGAATTCAGTCACGATCTTTTCACAATTAATTCATCCTTCTGTAACAGCGAAGCAGATATGCTCCCGGCGTGATTTCCCAGTGCATTTTCGGGGCCCCTGTCGAATAAGCGCGACAAACTACGCGAGGTACACGGTCATCCACTAACGAAAAAGCGGTGGTGTGATTTGCCCAGATTCGAACGTGAGTGCGGCAGAAAACCGCCGCATGCAACGAAAGTGATGCCTTCAACATTGGATTCTAATTTCAGAAAGGAATATCTATGACGCGTATGAAAACAGTGTTCGCGGCGCTTCTGGTGGCCGCGATCGTGAACGTCGTGCCGCAGGCAAAGGCGCAAACCATCAAGGTGTTGCTGGCGGGCTCGTCCGCCCAATGGCAGACGCTGGCTTTGGGCGCCTACAGCACCGGGAAGTGCGTATCCGGCGGAACGGCTCCTTGCTTCCATTACACCAACTCCAGCTTCAACCTGACCGATACACGGCCTACGGTGAAAGGTGGAACGGCCGCCGTCGACACCGGCAACGTGTGGATCGTGTGGGATAGCGCCGCCACGCCTAACGTTTGGGCTTTCATCAAGGTCGACTCCGGCGTGGGAGACCGGTGCTATTACGCTCAGCCTCACTGCAACGTAAACGTCACGACTTTCCCCTCGCCCGGTAACCTCATCAGCTCCACGCTCTGGGGCGACAACTCGAGTGACACTACGCCGCCCACAGCGGTACAGAGTCTGTTCACCTCCGGCACAGCGCTGGTCAACGCGGCGGCTAGCGACATTCGTCCGGAAGATGCGTTGTTCGCTACCTGCCGGGCTAATTCAGCACTGGGTGGAGGAACTGACGGACTAGCTGGCCTGGGTTACGGCGTCAATGCTTCTGGCGTCTGCCCCAAATTCGGAGCGGCACTGGCCAATCTGGAAGGTAGCGACATCCTGAGCGCATATCCTGGCAGCACATCGACAGCACACATCCTGGCCTTTGCGATCACCGGCAAGGATCCTTTCACCGGGACCGCGGTTCCTGTAGCAACAACGGTTTCGGTGGGAGCGACTCCGGTCGTTTTCATCACGTCGCGCACCGGCGCACTGAGCGGGGCAACTAATATCAC
>JASHTD010000319.1 GCA_030040725.1 Candidatus Sulfotelmatobacter sp.
CATTCGCCGCGCGGGGGCGAGCATGATCCTTACGTATTTTGCGAAAGACGCGGCGAAGCTGCTGGGGTGAACGGAATCATTCGCTCGTGGACATCAGGTTATTCCCGGCGGAATATCACGGGAACCCGCCCGAAGCCATCTCATAAATAACCAGGGAAGAAAACCTCAGGGGGCTAAGGCTCCCATCCGGAGCGGCCTTTGGCGGCACCCTTCGGTAAGCTTTCGCTTGCTCAGGGCAGGCTCCTTCGGCAAGCTTATGCTTGCTCAGGGCAGACTCAAAAGCTGAAAGCCGTGCCCTTTCAAAACCATTCCTTCCCAAACCATTCACGAGATGGCTTCCTGCTACGAGACGACTTCCGGCAGAAAATTGGAAGGCGATTATTCGCCTTCCGTGCCGGTTGCCGATCTCTCACTCGATTCTGAGGAGAAGCGGTCGCGGACGCGACCGCGAATATCCTGAACCTTTTCGCCGATCTGGCTGCGAATTTCATCGCCGCTGGCAGGCGCGAAGAGCATGGCGGTCGCGACGCCGACGCCGACTCCGGCGACGAAGGTGAGAACGTTGCGCAGGGTGTGATCCTGGCTGCCGGAATAGAGATCCTGGGCCTGGTCGCGTAAATCGGACATGCGATCGCTGACGCGGTCGACGCCTTTGGAGACACGGTGACGGACATCTCCCGCGGCATCTTCCGTCTGGTCAAGAATATAAACCACGGTTTTGAGAACGGATTTCAGCAAATTATTCATGTTCATCGACCTCTCTTTGAATAGTGTAATCGTCCATCCGAGGTTAGTTGCGGGAAATCGGAGGAAGGGCTTGCTGCAATTATTGTTTGGGAAGAATTTCTGAGGGTCTTGGGGCAAGATGAATGGGCAGGTGGGGATCCCCTCGACGAGCTCGGGGCAGGCTCTTCGACTCCACTTCTTCGCGCTTTGCGCGGAGAAGTTCCGCTCAGGATGACAGCGTAGGAGAGGCTAGGCAGAGTGACAGAGCGTTAGGAGAGAGTGCGATTACGCGCCGGCTGCGTTCTGGTTCTGGAATTTGACTTCGACCAGGCGGCGATCTTCGTCAGAGACTTTGAACATGTCGCGTGACTTGAGATGCATGAAGCTGGCGACGAAGACATAGGGAATCTGGCCGATGCGAGTGTTGTAGGTGTTGACGTCGTCGTTGAAAAATTCGCGGCGGTCGGCGATACGCTCTTCAAGCTCGGTGATGCGGGCCTGCAGCTTGAGAAAATTTTCGTTGGCCTTGAGTTGGGGATAATTTTCGGCCACGGCGAAAAGCCCGCGCAGAGCGCCGGTCATGGCAAGATCGGCCTGCGCTTTCTGGCGGATACTGGCGGCGGCAATGGATGCGGTGCGGGCCTGGGTGACGGCCAGCAGGGTTTGCTGCTCGTGCTGCATGTATCCTTTGACGGTTTCGACGAGGTTGGGGATTTCATCGTGGCGCTGCTTGAGCAGCACATCGATGTTGGCCCAGGCGCGGTCGTTATCGTTGCGCAGGCGAACCAGTTCGTTGTAGAGCATGACGGAGTAGACGAGGACTCCGACGACGAACAGCAGAATCATTGCGCCCTGAACTACGGTTGCGTCCATGGTGTTTCTCTCAGTGCGGAATGACTTAGTGGAACAAAGAGACGGAGGAAGTGCAAGTTACGGCAGGGACGATTCGGCGCGGCTCCAGTCCACGCGAGATCCCCGTTCGACTACCCTCGTTCCTCGGGTCGCTCAGGGCAGGACTCCGCTCCGCCTGGAGAAAACGGCTCCGCTCAGGATGACGCCGGGGTAGGGTTAACTCATTTCAAACGGAAAAACCCACTTCCCGCAGCGGAGGCGGGAAGTGGGGCACTCAACAGACGAACTGGCGAACCGGTTACGGCTTGTGCGGGGTCAGATCGCAGGCGTGCTTGACCTCGCCAAGATCGATGCCGGCGGGGGAAAATTCGGCGATCTGGGGGCCAGACCGGGTTTTGACCTCGATATTGAATACCTCGGCGCCGAGCATGCCGCGGATGGTGCCTTTATCCATGGCGAGGAAGTGGTCGCGGACCCAGTTCCAGCCTTTGTGGTCGTGATAGCCGTCGATGCGCACCATGACCTCCATTTTTGGCTGTCCCCAGAAACCGGGATAATCGGGACGGCCGAGGCGCTCGCCGGGGTTGAAGTCGGAATACTCGTATTTGCCGTTGGTGCAGACCAGTTCAACCCGGGGCTTGGAGTTGGGATCGGCGCGGAGGTAATTGTTGGACATGAGTTCAAAACGGACTTTCTTGGCGGCGGTCATTTTATCTTCCGAGCGGAAAACCATCCATTTGCCGCCGGCGCTGGCGCCATCCTGTTCGTTCTGATAAGGGCTCATGGCGCCTTGTTGGGCGCAAAGCGACACGACCGCCGCGGCGATCAAAATGAAAGTGGCAAACACCGCCACTAAGGCGCGGTTCTTGCTGTGAGTTAAGCGCGATGCGTTCAAGTTCTCCTCCGACAACATTGTTCTACCTCAATTGAACCCGGAGACGAGAAAAAAGTTGTACGGCATCTTTTCCAGCAACAGCTTTACAAAGTTCGACAATAGTTATTGGGTATTGATCTTCAGGTCAATATATACCTGCGGCCGGTCGTCGAACTGGCTGACGGATTTGGTGTCGCTCTTGTGGCCGTTGAACTGGGCGTAAACCTCGTAGTCGACCGAAGCGAGGCCAGGGAAACGATAGGTGCCGTCTTCGCCGATGATGTAGGTTTTTACGGCGTGGGTGCGGGAGTTGGTGAGGTAAACGACGGCATTGGGAATGGGGTTGTCGTGCTGATCGAGAACTTTTCCGTAGAGGAGGCGGCCCTGCTGCTGATTTTTGTTGTCGGGAGTGGCACGCAAAGGCAGACACACCGCGAACAAGAGGACAACCGCGAGAAGCGGGCCAGGCGGCGGGATTCGACGAAAATGATAATGACGGAGAGGAGCTCGTTGCCGCTTAGGAACAGATGAAAGATTCATTGCTTCGCGTGGACAGGCCTTTCTAATGAAAGTGAAGTCTTGCTGTTGTTGAATCTTTCTTTACTGCGCCAAACTTCTTCATCCCAATTATCGCCGATGCGCGAAAAGATCTGCTGCGCGTAGGTTCGATCTCCCTGTCGCACCGCCATGAACGCCATCGCATTCAACAGATGGTTAGTTGTGCCGTAAAGCTGCTCCAACGCGGCGAATCCCTGCTTTTCGCGATCCCAGGAAAGACCCGGAGCTTGCCCTTTTGGCTTGCAGCAATTCAGGTCCAGGGCGACTCTGACGTAGACGAAATCGCCCTCGGGCCCGCCTATGCGATCGGCCACGGTCTGTGCGAATGCTTCCGCGTCGCCGCGCTTGCCATACCACTTCGGGAGAAGATAGTCCGCGTGGGCATTGTAAAAATAGAAATACCCAGGCTCGAAGCTGCTCGCCTGTTGCAGCAAATCATCTTCCTGGTTACGATCCCACCCCTGCGCAAGCGCGACGGTCTGCATGTCGCGATACCACTGCGGGTCTTTTTGCGAGAGCGATTGCGCCTGCTCGAGCGTCTCTCGGGCCAGCTGCAAGCGTTGCTTGAAGACCTCCCATTCCGCTTGCGTCACCGTGTCGCCATATCCGTTCCCGCGCGCTTTCCAGGCGAACTTCAAATACGCTTTCGCAAGAGCGACTCGCGGAGTGATGGAATCGGGCCTGGCGGTTATCCAGCGTTGGAGGCGTTCGATGTGGGCAGTCCAGACCGCGTCGGTCGAAGTAAGCGTGCCGGGACCCTCGATCGTTTCGTAGAAGACAAATAGCTTCCAGGCCCCCCCGCGAAAGCGTTCTTTTCCGGATCGGGTCCTGGAAGCAATGCGCTCAAGATCATCGAATTTCTCATGGTCAAAAAGAACGCGCACGGACGCGCGAAATGCGCGCGCGGGCTCGGTATCGGCGCCGGTAGATTCAGATTCCTCTTGAGCCTGGGCTGCCGGCGGAGAGAGATAGGCGAGGAAATTCGGCGCGGCGCTGGTGCGGAAGGATTGCGGCCAGAGAGCGGCGGCGAGAAAAACCACCACGAAAACAGTGCCGGACGCAAACATTACGTGGCGCATGCGAACACTCCAGGCCGAGCGCAAGGGGGCACAGGAATTCTAGTTGGCTATAGGGTGAGATGCAAACTCATATCCACGCGCTCATCATATTCTACGTGGACTGTGACCGGCTCCTGGAGGTGCAACGTCCGGCCATCAGTGGTTTTGACGCCTTTAAGATCGGCGGTGATGATGTAATCGGCTTCGCCGGCGGGAACGCGCTGGGCGAATTCACCGGAGTGATCGGAATAGAGTTCCCAGTGCGGCTTTTTGCCTGGGGCGCGGTGAATCTCGACTTTGATACCGTAGACGGGATGATTGTCGGGTCCCCAGACGGTGCCGAAAATAAGGGCATAGTCATCGGTGGGCTTGAGTTTGCTATTGGCAGCGCGGGCCGATGGCAGCAGGGACGGAATCGCAGCGAGGAGAAAGACCGGCAGGAAAGAGTACAAAAGGCGATGCGCGCGGAAAAACCAGAAAGCTCGGCGAGCGAGGCTACTCGTCACCGTCTTCGCTCTCCACTTCTTCTTCCTCATCTACGTAGCCTTCCTCGACGGCTTTCAATTCCAAGGGACTGGTGGTGACCACTTCGAAATCGGTGCCGCACTCCGGACACGAGACAATTTCTCCTTCATCAACTTCATCTTCCTCGACGTCCAGGTCGGTTTCGCATTCAGGACAAAGAACCATGATTTCTACACTCCGTTCGATACTTCCCAATGAACTGTTGATGCCGCTTGATAATATTTAGATTCTTCCCTGCCGGAGGTCAAGGGGTGGGCGCGGAGAGCCAAGAATTTCCGCTTGGGATGCTGCGCCGTAGCGCTTGACAATTCTTCTCAATCGGGTCTTCATTCTTTCGATCAGTATTTTTTCAATTACTCGTTTCACTCGGTTTTCGATTTGGGAGCCTAAATGATTTCACCTCAGAAGAGCAAACGCTGGATATATGTTGTCGGGCTGGTGCTGGCGGTTGGCGGCGGAATAACGGCGCAAAATGCCGAGGCACCGGCGAGCGCGGGACCGATGCCAGCCGACCCGCAGATTGCGGCGGCATTGAAGGAAGTATCGGCGGAGCGTATCCGGGCAAACATCGACAAGCTGGTGAGCTTTGGCACGCGGTCGACAATTTCGGCGCAGGACGAAGCGTCGATCGCGGCGGGACACGGAATCGGCGCGGCGCGGGAGTGGATCAAAGCAGAATTCGAGAGATATTCGAGAGAATGCGGCGGATGTTTGGAGGTGAAGACCGATTCGTTTACCCAGCAGCCGGCGGAGCGGATTCCGCAGCCTACGGTAATCACCAATGTTTATGCGGTTCTAAAAGGGACCGATCCGGAGAATGCGAAACGGATCGTGCTGGTGACCGGGCATTGCGATTCGAGGCGCAGCGACGTTTTGGACGCGACTGGAGACGCGCCAGGAGCGAACGACGACGGCAGCGGGACAGCGGTGAGCCTGGAGTGCGCTCGGGTGTTGAGCAGGATGAAGTTTCCAGCAACGATTATTTTTCTGACGGTTGCGGGCGAGGAGCAGGGGTTGAACGGCAGCCATCATTTTGCGGAAATGGCGAAAGAGCAGGGGTGGGATGTGGAAGCGGCGCTCAATAACGACATTGTGGGAGGCGACAAGAGCGCGGAGCAGGATCACTCGGTGGTGCGGGTGTTTTCGGAGGGATTGCCGGCGGCGGCTACGGAGCAGGATATTCGGCGAATTCGCGCGCTGGGCGGGGAAAACGATTCGTCATCGCGGCAACTGGCGCGCTATATCTACGATGTGGGCGGGAGTTATGACGTGGGCGTGAAGCCGATGCTGGTGTTCCGGCTGGACCGGTATTTGCGCGGCGGAGATCATTATTCGTTCAATCAGGAGGGGTTTGCAGGCGTGCGATTTACGGAGTACCGCGAAGATTTCCACCATCAGCATCAGAACGTGCGCGTGGAAAACGGCATCGAATACGGCGATCTGCCGAAGTTCGTGGATTTTGACTATGTGGCGGATGTGGCGCGGCTGAATGCGGCAACGCTGGCTTCGCTGGCATCGGCGCCGGCGCCTCCCGCGAATGTGCATCTGCTGACAAAAAATCTGGAGAACGATTCGACGCTGACGTGGGATGTGTCGCCCGGCGGGCGCGCGGCGGGATATGAAGTTCTATGGCGAGCCACGACCAGTCCGGAATGGGAATACGTCCAAAAGGTAGGGGCTGCGACGCGCGCGACCATGAAACTTTCGAAGGATAATGTCATCTTTGCGGTGAGGGCGGTCGACGCGGAGGGACATCGAAGCTTGCCGGTAGTGCCGACGCCGGAGCGGTGAGGGCGCGGGTAAGCTGATACCATATTCTTTGGCCGGTGGCTGCTTTCCTGCTCAGAGTTGGCGAACAGGCGAGTAGAGGATAAAAGATTGTGGCGCTAAGTCGGGGACGCACATTTTCGTTGAGCTTGCCACCGTTCACCCGCTGGGTAAAGCGGCTGATCCTGATCTACGCGGGCATTTATCTGCTGAACGCGATTCTGGAGGCTGTTTCCCCTCCCTCCCACTATTGGGTGTTGGGCTACTTGGCCCTCATTCCGCAGGAAGTGGTACACGGGATGATCTGGCAGTTGATTACCTATTCTTTCCTGCACTTTGCGCTGCTGCACTTTTTGTTCAACGCGCTGGGGCTTTGGATGTTCGGTTCGCAACTGGAGAGCGACTGGGGCACGCAGCGCTTTCTGGAGTTTTACTTCTTCTGCACAGTTGCCGCAGCGGTAACGACCGTGGCTGTGAGCTACACTCACCTCCTCGGAATGTCTCCGCTGCAGCCTACGATTGGGGCATCGGGCGGAATATACGGGCTGCTGGTGGCATTCGGAATGGTATATGGCGAGAGCGAGATCATGATGTTCCCGCTGCCGTTCCAGATCAAGGCAAAGTATTTTGTCTGGGGCATCATTTTTCTTACGCTGGTGTCCGCGATTCAGGAAACGGGCGGCATTGCGAACTTCGCGCACCTCGGCGGGCTGCTGTTCGGATATTTGTACGTGAAATTCATGCCAAGCAAGGGGCTGGGATTCTCGGCCTCGGAGCGGTACTTCAGCTTGCGGAATGAATACTACCGCTGGCGGCGGCGGCGGGCGGCGAGAAAGTTTGAAGTTTACATGCGGAAGCACGACCGCGATGTGCACTTCGACGAGCATGGGAACTACATTCCTCCAGATGACGATGTGCGCAAGGGAAATGGCGGATCGAAATCCGGGTGGGTGAATTAGCATCTTGGGGAATCGAACAAGCAGATTCCTCGCGCGATAGAGCTGCTCGGAATGACAAGTGTTATTTCCTGGCTTAAGCGGCATGCCGGCGCTCGGAATGACATCAGTTTGAGAGCTTTCGCATCACTCACCGCGTAAACAATGATTCGAATTCCGCGGCAATTTTCTTAGGCAGATCGGTTTTCTTATTTTTTCCTTTAAATCCCAGATCGTGACCTGCGCTCTCGATCGGCACCAATCGAGTTTTCGCGGGAATCTGCTTGATGGCTTGCTCAAGTTCGGGGATCGAAGCGAAAGCGTCGCGCGTGCCCTGGATGATGAGCGTAGGCGTGCGGAGATCGGTGAAGTGCTGCGTGCGAAGCTGCTCGGGCTTGCCGGGAGGATGAAGCGGGTAGGAAAGCAGGAGCAGGCCGGCGATGGTTGAACGGCTCTCCGGTTCTGCGCAGAGAATGCTGCACTGGCGTCCGCCGTAGGATTGGCCGCCGATGAAAGTGCGATTCGGCGCCATTTTGGCGAGGATAGTGAGAGCGTTTTTGAGGCCGGCGCGGTCGCGCTTGGCATCTCCGGCACCGGGTGGGCCGTAGGGACGATGCTGACGGTAAGGGAGATCGCAGCGGAGTACGAGATAACCTGCGGCTGCGAAAGTTTCTGCTAACGCAACCAGAAGCGGAGCATTGCAATTGCCTCCTGCGCCGTGAGTGAGGAGCAGCGCATCCCCATTGGCAGTTGCGGGACGATGTAGCCATCCGCGCACGAAGGGATCGACGGTGATGTCGGTGAATACCTGCGGAGTGAGTTCGCGGGGCATGTCCCTAATATTAGTTGAGTAGGGCTCTCAGCGGCTAAACCCCATGAGCGATGACGTTAAGGAGATTGTTTCCGGTTTGCCCGTGACTCGGGCAAAACCGGTCAAGCGCTGATCGTGCCCTGCAAGCCCGTGGGTTTAGCCCGCGATGGGTGCGATAATTTCGGTGACAATCGTCCGGGAACTTATGAAGCGCCACGTCCTCATGTACGGGTTGATCGGTGGAATCCTGATCGCACTGCTCAGGTGGACCGAGTATCGGTTCCTGGTAGTCGAACATTCGATCGAAATCTACGGCGGACTGATCGCGGCGACCTTTGCCGTTCTTGGCATCTGGCTCGGGCTCAAGCTAACAGGAAAACGGAAGACAATTGTTGTGACTATTCCTGCCGGGACACCGTTCATCCCGGACGAAAGAAAACGAGAGGACCTCCATATCACTCGCCGCGAGCTCGAGATCCTTGAACTGATCGCCCAGGGCCTGAGCAACCGCGAAATCGCCGAGAAGCTT
>JASHTD010000012.1 GCA_030040725.1 Candidatus Sulfotelmatobacter sp.
GCTGAGAATCCGGTAATGCGTGCGGGTGGTGAACTCGCTTACGACAGAAGAAGTCAATAATTGTTCGATTCGGTAGGTGCGCGTCTGGTTGACGAAAGCGGGAACTGCAATGGTTTTGACGTTCTCGGGAATTTGCGCCGTGTGGCCGATGGTGTGATATCCGCAAGCGGTAAGCGCCGCAACAAGCGCGAGACAGAGGCTTCCCGGACCCTTCATTGCACTTTTCCCAACGGCCGGGTTGGGATCATGCTCTCAGCACAGTCCACCGCGGTAATGGCAGCAACGCGCAGGTTGTCGACCGTCGCCCACAACCAGATTCCGTTTGGACGTTCAATATCATTCTTCAGCGCAACCAGAACGTTGGCCTGACCGGCTGTGTTTACATTATTGGGCTGTAAATCCTCTTGCGTTCCAACCCCCGTAACGTGATCTCCGGCCAACGTCTGCAAAAGTTTTTCGCGGTCCAGGGCTTGCTCCATCTCAAGATACACAGCCAGCGAATGACCATGAAACACCGGAGCCTGAAGTGCCATCAAGGCCAGCCCCGCGGCATCTGGGCCCGCGATTTTGTGGTAGTGACGCCGTACTGCCGATTCGAGTGAATCGAGCGAGCGCTGCGATTTTTCGCCATATCGTGCGACCATGTTAAACGCAACCTGCACGTCGAATACATCTTTCGGTAGTGCCTGAAAAGACAGTAGATTCACGGTCTGCTGGTGCAGTTCATCCATCCCTTTTTGTCCCTGCTCAGAGGCCGGCTCAAAAACCGTAGCCGCGGCGGTCCGAATCGCACCAGCTTTCCGCGCTCGCAGCAGAAGCAATGCCAGGCTTATCGAAGCCGGATGCGCTACGACTACAGGGGCCGGTTGAAGGTCGGGTTGCCAGATCTCTCCGCGTTCACGCTCCACCCAAAGCGATCGAACCTGAACACCAGATTCTTCTTCCAGAGCACCCGAAAGATCGATGATCGCGCTGCCGGCGTCGCGCGCCCGTTTCCAGTTCTTGCGCGCACACTCCGCGTCAGATGCGAAAAATGTGAAATCGACGTGGGTAAACTGCTCGGAGCGGACGCTCTGAATGAAGTTGACTTCATCTCCCGTCGCTTCGAGCTGGCCGATGGATTCATCATCATCGAGAAGCCGAACATCGAGAGCGGGGAAATTGCGCTCATTCAGCATCTCGGCGACTTCTTTCCCCTTAAGCGAAGCTGCGCCGACGATCGCCACGCGAAAGAGCTGACCGCGAGCAGAAGAAGTTGGCAATCCGGCAATCTTTGGCGGAGCGCTCATGAAATTTGCGACGCCTCCTTATAGACGGGCGGCGGAGGCTGCCGGCGGCGGCGAAATATCCATTGCAATCGCCAGAAGACGCCCGAAAACATGTACAGAAGCGCGACCGCGAAGAGGACGGGCCTGGAAAAGAACCAGATGGCGGCTATCAGAGCACCGAAGAGAATGATGAGCCGGAAGGGGCGTCGCGAACCGAAATCAATGTCTTTGAAGCTGTAAAAGCGCCACGTGCTCACCATCAGATAACCGACTGCGGCAACCATTGTCAGCCAGGTTACAGCGGTATACCAACTTTGCAGCGGAGCGCCAGATTCGAAGTGAACCACCGCCGCAATCACCCCAGCCCCCGCCGGAATGGGCATGCCAACAAAATATTTCTTTCCCGGGCGGCCAGGATTCGATGGCTGCGGGTTGGTCGTGATATTGAAGCGGGCCAGGCGGCTGGCTCCAGCCATCAGGAACAAAAAGCTGGCAATCGCGCCGAGCTGGGTGAGTTTGATATTCCACTCGGTCAAAGCGACGGTGGGCATGAGATGAAAACCCCAGGTCCAGGCCAGCATCGCAGGCGCAACGCCGAATGTACTTACGTCTGCCAGGGAATCGAGTTCCCTCCCAAAATCGCTGCTGGTGCCTGTCATGCGGGCGACGCGGCCATCGAGACCGTCGAAGAGAACGGCGAATCCGATTGCAATCGCAGCATTGTCGAGATGCCATGGCGTAAGGGCGGTGGCGTGGACGACTTCCAGGATCGCGTAAAAGCCTGCCGCCATGTTTCCAGTTGTAAAGAGGGAAGGCAGAATGTACATGCCCTTGCGCATGCGCCGCGCCCGCTTGGCGTCCTGCCGGGGATTCGGGGTAATCCCGCCCATCAACATGCCCCTTCTCGAGCGGCAGACTGGGCAGCGCCCGCCAGCTCGCCTTTAGGCTGCAGATAAGCCAGAATACTCTCCCCGCCGCGAACGCGATCTCCGATTTTCACCTGTACGTGAGCGGCAGGATCGAGCAACACGTCCATTCGGGAACCGAATTTCATCATTCCTACACGCTGGCCACGCTCAACATGATCGCCAACTTTTGGATGGAAAACGATCCTCCGTGCCAGCAGGCCGGCGATCTGCTTAAACACAACGACCTGCCCGTCACCCTCAACCGTGACCACGTTTTGCTCGTTCTGCTCGGCGGATCGTTCGTTCATCGCATTCAGGAATTTGCCGCGCTGATATCGCATATCGCGCACCACTCCTGCAATTGGCGAACGGTTCACATGTACGTCAAAGACATTCAAAAAAATGCTGATGCGTGCCTGTTTTTCGGCATTTCCAGCAATCCAAACGGCGGTGACCTTCCCATCCGCAGGCGAAACTACCGCACCGGCGGCACCCGGAATAACACGCTCGGGATCGCGAAAGAACCAGAGAAAAAATGCCGCCAGCAAAAGGGGAATTACGGCCCAAGCTGGGCGAGCGAACCACCCGACGAGCAGAGCCGCCGCAATCAGAGCCAGCGCATAATAGTAGCCGTCGCGAACCATGGGATTCCACAATTATAGAGCACCGGTTGGCGGGAACGGCTCAAGTCAACGAGAATGGACACGAATACAAATGTGCTAAGTGCAGATAAAGAAAGGCGCTGGTGAGCGCCCCTGAGGAGATAGAATCCCACCCTAGCGGTGCTGCCGCTTTTCGAGTGGACCGAGGTTTTATGCTACGTGCGTGCCAAACTGCTGCCGATACTGCCGTTCGATGGATTGCATCTGATCTTTGAGACGCAGTTTGAGCTTCTTCAGGCGGATTTCTTCCAGCTTTTCGTCTTCGCTGAGATAACGTTTCTGGGTGAGAGAATCAAGACGAGTGGAATACTGCAGGTGTTCCTGAACCAGTTTGCGGAATTCCTCGTGATTGGTCAGGAGAGCGTCATTCGGAGTCACCATCCAGTAGACCTCCAACCGGGATTTATACGCTCAAGCTAGCACAGCCCCCAAAATGGTTCAATGCCCAAATCAGGTGCATTCAGGCAGGAGAAAAATACAACAAAACGCTAGACTTAGCAAACATTAAGTCGATACAAAACCGCATTTTCCTGAGGGTCTGAATAATAATTCTTCCGCAAACCCGCGATATCGAAGCCGGATTTCTCGTATAGCCGCCGGGCCGCTTGATTGGATTCGCGAACTTCCAGAAATATGCTTGAAACACGAGCCTCTCGCGCGTAAGCGAGAAGTTGGGTTAAGAGTAGTCTGCCAATCCCCTTTCGGCGGGCAGTGGCGCTAACCACCACATTCTCAAGTTCGCACTCATCGTTCGTACTGCGGGCAATGATGAATCCAAGAACTTCGGGCGGCCGGCCTCGGTCCCCCTCGGCGATCCAGGTACATCGTTCTGATGCGGAGTTCGGAATAGACGGAAACAAGCGGTCATAGTGCTGCTTGGGCCAGTGCGCGGCGGACGCGGTCTCGCGCTCCAGGTTCATGATGGCGGGAACGTCGGCAGCATTGGCTGGTCTGACATGCACGCTAGAGGGCTCTGCTTTTCTCGAGGTTCTCGGCATCGGTGCGCCGAATATAATTCGCCTCCAGTTGCTCAGGCGTCACCGTTTCGGCGGATCTGATTTTGCTCCAGCCCAGGCGGGCGACATCGGCGGCGGAAATCGGAGCCATGGTTGTGACCTGCAAGCCGGTCGCCTGAGCCGCTTGTGCGATGGCTACGTCCGGAGTTACGACGTTCCATCCCTTTGCTTGCGCGATGAAATCAGCCAGCGCCATGAGTCTTTCGATATTTGTTGCGGCCGGCTGTGTCGGCCCAGCCGATGAAATTTCGTATTCGCCGACATAAACCTCGCCGCGGCCGGCATCGAGAGCTGCCATTACTTTACCTTTAACCCCGCTAGCCACCGCGCAAACTTCGAGCATCGACACCGGCGCGATCGGCTTCGCCAGGATCTCGCCCAGCGCCTTTACAGCGGCCAGGCCTACACGAAGTCCAGTAAACGATCCGGGCCCTGAAACGACAGCAAGTCCGCCGACGGCGTCTCTGGTGTAGCCATTGCTCGAGATCAGCGTGGAAATCTGGGGAATCAGTTGCGCGGAGAAAGTGCCGCCGACGAGCGGCATGATCTCGATAATTTCGATGTCGTCGGGGGAATCGTCGTCTTCGGCTCGTGCAAGAGCGACGCTGCCTTGCCTGCCGGAAGTGTCAATGGCAAGAAGAAGCATGGGAGCATTCTAATGGTTCAGCGGTCATTTCACTCTTTGGCGGCAGGATCGTCAATGCGAGCCGTTTGCAGCCGCGCTAGCGGCGAGAACGAGTCGAGGAACCTGCTCTTCAATCTGGGCTAGCGATCGCAATTCCGCGCTGTTATTCCTGAACCAATTCCAAGAGCACGCCGCCGGTGCTCGCCGGATGAACGAAAACGTATTTGTGTCCACCTGCACCCGTCTTAATTTCTTCTGATACCAGGCGCACGCCATCTTTCTTCAGACGATCGACCGCCGCAGGTAGGTCCGGCACACGTAGGCACACGTGATGCAAGCCTTCTCCACGTTTGGCGATAAACTTTGCGATCGTCGAATCGTCGGAGGTCGCTTCCAGCAATTCGAGCCGGCTCTCACCAACGGGAACCATGACCAGCCGCACCTGCTCGTGGGCAACGGTTTCTTCCGGCGAAACGCTTAGGCCCAGTTTTTCGTAAATCGATTTCGCCGCCGCCAGCGACTTCACCGCGATGCCGAGATGGTCGATGCTGAATGCCATGTTTGTCCGGACAAAGACAAAACCAGAACGTTTTCCGTTCTCCTCTTCGAAATCCTCACACTGTCATTCCGAGGGCTCGCGAAGCGATCGCGAGGAACCTGCTTTTTACTTGACGATTTTCCCTGCAATCTCTTCCACCAATGTATA
>JASHTD010000013.1 GCA_030040725.1 Candidatus Sulfotelmatobacter sp.
GGCGTTTTCGAGCGATTCGCCCTCTTGCAGTCGAATTTCCGCCAAACCGACACACCCCCAAATCCGCCCGGTAGGACCGAATAGTTATTACAAGGATTTGACCGGAAGTCAAGAGGGCGCGGCTGGAAAAATGGGCTACGCCGGTTTTGCTCCATGGCTGTGTCCGGCGCGAAATTTCGGTAATCGGCTTGAGAAACAGTAGCTCTGGGAGGCTTCGACTTCGCAAGATCGTCCTGCGCACGACCTTGCTGCGCTCAGTATGACATTTTGGAGGTCCACACACTCTTAGGCATTCAGAAAATGTATTTCAACCCTAGTTGGATCTGCCGCGGGGCGAAGGCGGCATTGGGCTTCAGGAAATTCTGCGTCGGTTCCTGATAGTAAGCCGGGTAAGCGACGTTGAGTACGTAGGTGGTGTATTGCGTAAAGGTAGTGGCTTCGGCCGTGAGCCCATCGCTGGTGATAGTGACGCGCGGGTTCAGGCGGTTGAAGAGATTGAAAGAATCGGCGGTGAGTTCAAGCCGCGAGCCTTCTCTGAGCCGAATTTTGCGCACGAGCCGCAAATCGGTGGAGGAGTAATCAGGTCCGGTGAAGGCGTTGCGGCTGTAGCCCGGGAGCCTGTCGTTATCGTAATTGCCATCCTGGTTGGGGTCGCCATCGACCGTCGCATTGATCGGACGTCCGCTGCCGGCAGTAACAATGCTCGAAATCTTCCAGTCGTTGAAAACATGCCCGAGAAATTCGTGCTGGCGATGAAACGGACGCGGTTCAAGTGAAAAAGCGGCAACGAATCGGTTGCGTTGATCGGTGACGCTGGGGCCGCGTTCGGCGTTGGGGTTATATGCATTCTGTACGGTCGCGGGCTCACCAGCGACAAGAGCGTCCTGGCCGTCATCGATGGCGTGCGCATAGGTATAGGACACGCGCAGATACGTTCCGCGCGACACCCGGCGGTTGATCGAAAGCGTGCCACCATTGTAAACGCTGGAGGCTGCACTTTGAAATTCATCGATCGCGCCAAGCTGCGCGATGGGTCGTCCGAGAGGGTTGATACACGGCGGAAATGGGCAGGTCAGCGACTCCGTGAACTGCCACGTGGCGAAGGAATCGACGGTATAGAAGCCATTTTGAAAGATCGTGCCGGTCGAATCGAAGATGGGGTAACTGAGCGCCACTGGCGGTGGAAGATTAACATCCAGCGCACGGATGAGATGCTCTCCGTGGACGTAGAGATATGAAAGGGTGAGGGTGGTGTGGCTGGCGATCTCGCGCTCAAGAGTTACGCTGGTTTGCTGGACGCGAGGGGTGACAAAGTTTGGTGCGAAGGCTGACACGTCGTTCGTGACTCCCTGTGTGAACCCAGCGGGCAAGTTGCACGATGATGCCGTGAGCGAACAGGAAACGAGCGGATTGGGATAGGTTGGGAAAACTAGATTGTCATAGTAATTTGAGTGATTGAGAAAAACCTGCGCATCGGTGACGCCATTTTCGGTGGCAATGGCTGAGTTGTAGATTTGGGGAATGCGAACGTAGAAAATGCCGTAGCCGCCACGAAGAACCAGAGGATGGATCTTGCCGATGGAATACGCGAAGCCAGCGCGTGGAGCAAAGTTATAAGGATTGAACGGAACCTTCCCCGATGGCGGAAATAGAGGATTGGAAATTAAGCCGGCCCTTGTGAACGTTTGCAGGTCCCAGCGGACGCCCAGACTCAAGGCGAGATGATCGGTGAGGCGAATCGTGTCTTGCGCAAACGCTGCGTAGTCGTTGCTGTTGGGATTTGAGGCCGAGGGACCGAAATTCTGCAGATAATATTTCGGCATGGCGTGCGCGTAAGCGCGCAGCGGGGTGAGCGGCAGCCCCGCTTCCACCGGTTGAAACGTAAACGGATTGACGCGGATAATGTCGAAAATATATTCTCCGCTTTGCTGGCTGGGAAAGAAGTCGTAAATCCAGGTGAGCAGCGTGTCGCCGCCAAATTTGAGGGAATGCCGCGAGGTGTCGAGACTCAGCGTTTCGGCCAGTTGGGCGCGGTGTTCGCGCGTGGCTCGGGGCAGTTGATCGGACCTGCCGATGCCATCGATGATGTCGGTGATCTTTACGAGCGTGTTCGAGGTGTTGGTGTAAGACTGGCGCAAATCGCGGGAGAACTGCGCGCGAAGATGGCTGATCAGCCGTGGCGTCAGGCCTGAAGTAAAGGTTGCCGCGCCGGTATCGGTGGATACGGTTTCTTCTCCGTTATCGGAGATGGAATCGTAAGTGAGCGGGCTGGCGGGATCGAGAAAGACGTTGTTCGATCCCCAATAGCGGGAGGAATTGACGCGCAGACCGAGTTGGTTGCGCGGCGAAAGATTGATATCGAGCTTGCCGTAACTGGCATTGCCGATCTGCGCCGCGGGAAATTCTCCCGCGTAGGTATTGAGTTGGTTGGCCGCAGCGAAGACTAATGCCTGATCATCGGCTTCGTGGTCGCCGGGAGTGTAAGGCCCGGTGCCTGCTTGCGGGATCACCTGCATAGTGTTGTTGAGAAATTCGACCACGTCTGGGACGTGAAAATAATGGGCGTCGAATCCGGCAAAGACGAAGATTCTATTTTTCTTGAGCGGACCGCCGAGTGTGCCTCCGCCTTGCTGCTGGCGGCTGTGCGGCTTGAGATCGATGATTGGGTCCTCCGCGCCGAAGCTGCTATCGCGTATGTAATACAGTCCGGTGCCGTGCCAGTGATTCGAGCCTGATTTGGTGACAACATTGATCACCGCGCCGCCGGCGCGGCCGTTTTCCGCTCCGTATGAATTCGAGGAGACGCGAAACTCCTGCACGACCTCGTTCGAGAATTGATAGGGGGCGCGATAAAGCCCGCGCGCCTGGGCAAAGAACGCATTATTGAAGTCGCCGCCGTCGACCAGGAAGCTGTTCTGGAATCCCCGAATGCCGCCGAAAGAGAGATCTCCATTAGTTGCGGAAGTCAGGCTGCGCGGGTCTTGCGTCACTCCGGGCGAGAGTAGCATTAGATCGGAAAAGCGGCGGCCGTTGAGGGGAAGATCGGCAATGCCCCGCTCATCGACTAAGGTCGAAACCGGGACGGGCTGAGTCGGCACAAGTTGCGGAGCCCCGGAGACGGTTATGTTTTCCTGCGTGCTGGCGATCGCGAGATGGAAATCGAGCTGGGCGGCAGCGCCGAGATCGACATGCAACGTGGGGGTAATTTGCGGCGACATCTTATCCGCGACAGCGCGGGCGATGTAGTCGCCGGGGGGCAGCAGATCGAGGGAGTAGCGGCCTTCCGCATCCGAGGTAGTGGCGTAGCGGGCGCCGGTGGCGGAGTTCACCGCAACAATCGAGGCATGCGCGATCCGGCTGCCCGAGGGATCGAGCACTGAGCCGCGAATGGCTCCCGTAGCCGAGTCCTGAGCGAAACTGGCGGCGCATAACATCCCCCAGCAGAGCAGAGCGATCCAGAAGAAAACGATGCAAAAGAAATTGCGACGCACGGCGCGCATACGAGTCCCACCTGATTCGAGATGAGGCTCGGAAGATTAGCTGCGCCATCTATTCAAGGACGCAGAGGCCGGGAAACCGGAATTCTTTGTAGCACGCCAAGGGCGAGTTTGGCGGTGACGGATGGAGAATCTTTTTACGTTGAGTTCCGGAGTGGGAATTTACCGGATGACGCGGCGGCATGCTATGTTCAATGTTCTACTTCGAGATCATGATTCGATCGTTTAAGGGGATGAAGCCGGTCATTCCGGCCTCGTGTTACGTGGATGAGTCGGCGCAGATTATTGGCGACGTGCTCCTCGGTGAGCAGGCATCAGTGTGGATGAATGCGGTGTTGCGCGGAGATGTGTATGCGATTCGCGTTGGGGCGCATTCCAATATTCAGGATTGCAGCGTGCTGCACGGCATGAAAAATCAATATAGCGTTACCTTGGGCGAATACGTGACGGTGGGACATTCCGTCACGCTGCACGGTTGCGAGATCGGAGACCGGTGCCTGATCGGTATGGGATCGACGATTCTGAATGGCGTGAAGATTGGAACTGGCTCGATTATCGCCGCAGGAACGCTGATTCCCGAGCGCACCGTGGTTGAGCCGGGATCATTGTGGATGGGAACTCCCGGCAAGTTCCGGCGCAAGCTCGAACCGGGCGAAGACGAAGTGATCATGAAGTATGCCCGGAATTATCTGGGATATGTAGAGGAGTATTTGCGCGAGCGGTGAAGAAAGCGCGTTGTGGCCCTGTAATTCATGTCATCCTGAGCGAAGTGAGCCGGTTCGTTTCACGAACCGGCAAACGAAGTCGAAGGACCTCGTGCTTCATCGCGCCGGCACCGGCTCGGAAGGGTCGTACCGCCGAAACAAGAATTCCTTGCCGTACCAGGAAAGACGTTACGCTGCAAGGGATCCTTCGACTACGAGATGTTTTTCGCGTTGCGAAAAACATCTCTCCACTCAGGATGACAACGCAAGAATGAGAGCTAAATGATCAAAGCCGTTCGAGGAACCCGCGATTTACTTCCGCCCGAAACAGCGGTCTGGAATTTTGTGGAAGAGAAAGTGCGCGAAGTGTTTCGCGCCTATAACTTCCAGGAGATTCGCACGCCGATTTTCGAATCGACGGAGTTATTCGCCCGCGGCGTCGGCGAAGAAACCGATATCGTTTCGAAAGAGATGTATACGTGGGAAGATCGCGGGCGGGCAGAGAGCGACAAGAAGCAGTCCCTTAC
>JASHTD010000014.1 GCA_030040725.1 Candidatus Sulfotelmatobacter sp.
CGTCGCAACAATGGTAATATTCCCTTCGTTTTCCTTGATCGAAGTAACTTCTTCCCGTCGCACCGTAATTCGCGGTTCCCGCAAAACCGCTTCGGTCACCTGGGCCGCAAAATTCACTCGATCCACCGCCAGCGCGTGTCCTGCGGGCACGGCGCACTCCCGCGCAATCCTCAGCAGCAGAGAATCGACTCGCCTCATTTCTTCTTTCAGCAGCCACGGCGCCGTGTTCTGGCTTTCGGACTTCAATGAATTCGAGCACACCAGCTCCGCAAAATCCGCTGTCTGGTGAGCCGGCGTCGAGCGCACCGGACGCATCTCGAACAATTCCACTTCGACCCCACGCCGCGCGCACTGCCACGCCGCTTCCGATCCCGCCAGCCCTGCTCCGATAATGCGAACCGCCACGCTCACAAATTTCTCTCCGCCAGCCGTCGCATTGCATCTCTGCCCAGCGCCACCGATTTCCACTGTTCGCGAAACTCCGCTCCCAGTGCCTTGTAGAGCACAATTGCATCCTGATTCCAATCCAGAACTTCCCATCGCATCGCGCGGCAATGCTGCAAACCGATGCGCGCCACTTCTGAAAGCAAAGCCATTCCGATGCCCTTTTTTCGAAAGTCGGGCCGCACATACAGGTCTTCCAAATAAAGTTCCGGCCCCACCCACGTCGAATAGCAATCGAAGAAAACCGCATACCCGGCCGGTAATCCGCCCCATTCCGCGATCAGCGCGCTGAACTTCGGATCGTCCCCAAATCCATCTCTCACCAGATCGCTCTCTTCGATCACGCACAGGTGCGATTCGCGTTCGAATGCCGCCAGCTCGCGAATCATGCGATAGATCAACGGCGCGTCTTGAATGGTGGCAGGACGAATCAGAAGCATCAGGAGCAAGAATACATCAGGAGGGAAACCGCAGAGAGAATAGCAGGCCTGGAGCCCGTGGCCGATTCCAACCGGTCAATGTGAGATCAACGTCGATTGGCTGGCCACGCACATCCAGCTCCCACTTCGGCGAATCCATGTATCGGTGAAACGCTCCCGCAACGCATAGCTGTTGCCTTCTTTAAGTCCGGTCTCGCGGTAGACTCCGCTCACCACAGCGATGTTGCTGTAGAAATGCACCATCACGGATTCACTCACAATTCGCGCCGGTCGCACCACCGGAGATCGCACCGCGGCCATATATTGCGCTTTGTCCATCAGCGCGCCGTCATACTCGACGTAAACTAGCTCCGGGGCCAAGAGCATATCGAGCGCCGCAGAATCCTTGAGCGCCACGGCCTCATTCCAGGCATTTTCCAGCGCCACAATACGATTATGGTCGCGGTCGCTTTGATCGCTGCCCTGCCCCAGCAACACTGCGGCGGAAAGTATTATTCCAAAAATCAACCTGATCACTGCCGCTTGCTCCGGTCACAAAATTCGATTGCCTTCAATGCTGTGTCGGTGTCGCCTGGCTGGCCACACACAACCACTTTCCATCTTTGAACGTCCACGTATCCACGAAGCGCCCGCGCCGCGCATAGGATTTGCCTTTCTCCATCCCCTTCGCGATATACAACCCCGTGACAACCACCGTACTGCCGAACGCGTGACCGGTCATCGATTCGGTTACTTCCTGCTCGGGCTGTACAGTCGCCGACTTCACGCTCGCCAGAAACTCGGCTTTCGTCCTAAAACTTCCGTCGTAATCGACGTAAACCAGCGCATTGTCGAAGATCGCATCCAGCGCTCGCGTATCTTTTCGTTGCTCCGCCTGGTTCCATGCATGTTCCAAGGCAAGAACCGTACTGATCGCACTCGAATCGGCGGGATTCTGTCCCGCCATCAACGGCAACCCCAAACAGAAAAGAGCGAGCCCGACGCTGCAAGATTTCATGATTGCCAGCTCTCAGGAAGTTATCGGCATTACAGGGCATTTCCCCTAGTGCAGGTTTCTGGAGCGCTGGTTGCCACGTGAATCCTCTATCATGGGGAAGGATTTAATTTTCTTGGAGAACTCATGGCCCGCATCAGCTTGATTGAACCCGGCTCCGCATCGCCGGAAGTGCGCGAGATTTATGACACCACGCTTCGTGGCAAACCTGGCAACGTGCAGAAAGCTTTAGCCCATCGCCCCGAGATGCTTAAGAATTTTCTGAGCTTCTATGGCAGCGTGGGACGCTCGCTCGATCGCAAGCTTTACGAACTCGTCTATCTTCGCGTTTCCTTCATCAACGGTTGCCGCTATTGCTCGCAACATCACGTCGCCTCCTCGAAGCGCGCCGGATTGAGAGCTGAAGATTGGGCGGCACTGAAGGCCGGAAATTATTCGCGTTATAGCGAGAAGGAACGCGCGGCTCTGGAATACGTGGAGAAGCTGACGCGCGCTCCGCATGAAATTGCGCCGGCTGATTTCGATACCGTCAAAAAGCATTTCTCCGATCCTGAAATCGTGGATCTGCACATGCTCGCCGGTCTCGCGAACCTTACCAATCGCTTGACCGATCCGCTTGGGCTGGAACTCGAGTTTGCCGAAGAAAAAATCTGAAAGATTAATTGGAGGATCGAAGCATCGAGCGCCTGGAGTTCATAAGATTTCTCTCGCGTCCTCGACGCGCTTCGTGACGCGCTCGCGATCTAAGTACTCCAGAAGAGGAATCGCATACTTTCGCGTCACTCCGGTCAGCGTCTTAAACTGCGCTACGTCAATTCTTGGCGATTTCAACTTATAAGCCGCCACTTTGCCCCGGAGATCCTCAAGCGCACTGCGATGAAACACCAGATCGTTCGAAACTTTGATCAACACTCTTTCGCGCAACAAAAGAGTGACGATTTTCTGTGCCCGAAGCCGATCGATCTTCAACCCCGCAAGCACCTCATTCAATGCCGGTACTGCTAAGCCGGCCGCCGCAAACGTTTGTTCGATTCTTATCTTCGATTCTGCTTCTTCGTCTTTTAATGCGATTCCGGGTCCCGGCAGGCGCGCGAGCTCGCCTGAAACCTCGATCTTTCTATCCTTAAAGAGCAAGTCCAGAGCAGCTTCAAACACGTCGACTCCTACCTTTGCCTGCTCCCGTAACTCCTCTTTTGCGATTCCTCCAGCAAGCGGATTCTTCTTTTGAAAATCCTCGACAGCGCTGAGGAGTAAGAGTTGAAACGCACTCATGGCCGGCCCGTGAACTAGCCGGTCGCCGATCCGCAGGATTTGCCCTTGCCGCACCGCTCCGGAAAGTTGAGCCTCGATTACGTTTCTCGTCCAGCCCGCTTCGGCGACAAGCTGCGATAGCGTGACGCCGTCGTGACGACGCCGAGCGACGCGAACGCGCAGAATGGATTCCGGATTTTCTTCGCTTAGAATTTGCAGGAAGCTACGAAGCCCCACAAATCGTGGCACTGGAGCGGCATCCAGCACCACGCCGCCGCCAATCGTCACTACCGGCGAAAATTGCCGGATAATGAATCGATCTCCCGGCAGCAGCAACGCCGCTTCGCGCAGCCTGATCCGCGCAAACCTTTCGTCTCCCTGACGCAATCGGAGAGGTCGTACCTTCGCATCTTTCCTGTCGTTTTTTGCAACGCCCCCTTCCGATTCCTCATCTTCGTGCAGCACAATCTCCGCGACAGTCTCGAGGGTGTAGGAATGGAAGTGCACACGCGCCCGGTTCTTCAATTCATGCGGCGCCGTTGGCAGCAATTGCAGCTTCGCATCGACGAGCTGTGTTTTCTCGAAAAGCGCCGGTGGAGCAAGCACCATTCCCCGCGACAAATCCTTCGTGCTGGCTCCCGCCAGGTTCAGAGCGGTGCGCTGTCCCGCGATCGTTTTCTCCGCCGGACGTCCATGCACCTGCACGCCGCGCACGCGCACCCGCCTTTTTGTTGGAAATATTTCCAGCTCATCTTCTTGTGTAATCGTTCCCGAGATCAGCGTTCCCGTAACCACCGTTCCGAAGCCCTTCATCGTAAACACGCGATCGATGGGAAGCCGCGCGTGGGCAAGCGGATCGCGCGACTGTACATCGCTTGCCGCCGCGGCGAGTGCGGCCTTTAACTCATCAATTCCCGCGCCAGTCAGGCAACTCACTGGAATGATCGAATTCGCATCATCCAGAAACGTCCCGCGCAAAAATTCCCGCACTTCTAATCGCACCACCTCCAGCGTTTCCGCGTCCACCGTATCGGATTTCGTCAACACGGTGATCCCTCGCCGCACGTCCAGCAGTTTCAAGATGTCAAGGTGTTCTCGCGTCTGCGGCTTGACGCCCTCGTCTGCCGCAATCACCAGCAGCACCAGGTCGATCCCGCCCACCCCTGCCAGCATGTTGCGCACAAATCGTTCATGCCCGGGCACATCCACAAATCCCATGCGGAGCGTCTCACCATTCGCCGCAGTCAGGTCCATGTGCGCAAAACCCAGGTCAATCGTGATGCCGCGGCGTTTTTCTTCTTCCAGCCGGTCAGCATCGATCCCCGTCAGCGCCTTCACCAGCGCCGTTTTCCCATGATCGATGTGCCCCGCCGTTCCTATGGTGATCGATTTCATCTGCAGAAATCTTACCGGAAGATTCCCATGACCGACGCCGCGCTCGCGATCGCCGAACCGCTGATCATCGATCACAATTTCATGCGACAATAGAGCTTCTCCATGGCCACCTCGACACCCACCGCTTTTTCGCCGGAGACCCTCCGCCGGCACGGCCTCACGCTCGAGGAATACGAAAAGATCAGGCAGCTTATCGGTGGCCGCGAACCAACCATTACCGAACTTGGCATCTTCAGTGTCATGTGGAGCGAGCACTGCTCCTACAAATCTTCGCGCGTTCACCTCAAGCGGTTGCCGACCCGCAGCCGCCGCGTCGTGCAGGGACCGGGCGAAAACGCCGGCATCATCGATATCGGCGATGGCTGGGCCTGCGCGTTCAAGATCGAATCCCACAATCACCCGTCGTTCATCGAACCATTTCAGGGTGCGACCACCGGCGTCGGCGGAATCCTGCGCGATATCTTCACCATGGGTGCGCGGCCTGTCGCCGTGATGGATTCCTTACGCTTCGGCCCAATTACGACTCGCGAGTCTGCTTCGCAAACCGTACGGAAAGACATTCACAAGAATCATTCCATCCTCGAAGGCGT
>JASHTD010000015.1 GCA_030040725.1 Candidatus Sulfotelmatobacter sp.
TACGGCCGGCGATGGTCAAGGTCGCGAAGAATTTGGGGAAGTGAGCTCGAGCCCGTGCTGATGCGGGTCTTTCGATGAAAAAGGGTATCTGTTCTGGCCACTAACGCGAAACGCGATTATTACGAAGTCCTCGGGGTAAGCCGAACCGTCAGCGAGGCGGAATTGAAGAGCGCTTACCGCAAGCTGGCCATGCAGTGGCATCCCGACCGCAATCCGAACAATCCGGACGCTGAGGAACGCTTCAAGGAAGTAACCGAGGCGTATGCGATTCTCGCCGACTCGGAAAAGCGTTCGCTCTACGATCGCTACGGCCACGCCGGAGTGGGAAGCGCCGCCGGCGGAGGAGCTGGGTTCGACGTTTCGTCGTTTCAGGATCTGGGAGATATTTTTGGCGAGTTCTTCGGCTTCGGCGATGCATTCGGCACTGGCACCCGCCGGCGCAGCCGGGTCCAGCGTGGCGCCGATCTGCGCGAAGATCTGACCATCGAGTTTGAGCAGGCAGCCTTCGGCACCGAAACGCGGCTTTCGGTACGCCGCAATGAAGTCTGCGAAGAGTGCCATGGCTCTGGCGCGGCGGCGGGCAAACGGGCCACTACATGCCGATCGTGCAACGGCCGCGGACAGGTACGCTATCAGCAGGGCTTCTTCAGCATCGCGCGAACCTGTCCTGCCTGCCAGGGTGCTGGCAGTGTGATCACTGATCCTTGCCCTAAGTGCAAGGGCGACGGGCGGATTTTGCGCCAGCGCGAGGTGGAAGCGAAGATTCCCCCAGGGGTCGAAGATGGCACACGCATTCGGTTTGCAGGGGGCGGGGAAGCCGGTCCCCACGGTGGCCCGGCCGGCGATCTTTATGTTGTTCTCCATGTGAAGGAACACCCGTTTTTCGTGCGTGAAGGCAATGATCTGCATTGTGTTGTTCCGATTTCTATCACGCAGGCGGCGATTGGGGCGGAAATTCGGGTGCCCACATTGGAGGGGGAGCATACTCTCAAAATCCCCGACGGAACTCAGCCCGGCACCACATTTCGCGTTCGCAACAAAGGTGTGCCGGTTCTCCACGGACACGGCAAGGGCGATCTCTACGTCGAAGTCCGCGTGCAAATTCCCGCCAAATTGAATAAACGCCAGAAAGAACTTCTTCAGGAACTCGAGGGTACCGCCCAGGTCGATAACCAGCCGATGATGCGATCGCTCCTCGGCAAAGTAAAAGATATGTTCGGATGACCCGCCGTCGCTGGATCGCCGACGAAGTGTCTGGCAATCGCGCCTTTCTTGTTGGCGAGCATGCCGATCATCTGGTACGAGTGCTGCGAGCGCGGGTGGGGCAGGAATTTGATGTCGTGACGCCGGCTGGCGTTCGTCGCGGGGAGATCACATCCTTAACGGAGAGTCGTGTCGAGTTCGAGTTGGGAGAGGAAGTTTCGTCCAAGGCGACAACTGAGATCACCCTCGCTCTTTCTATCTTCAAGTTCGATCGCATGGAGTGGGCGATCGAGAAGTGCACCGAGCTTGGTATCTCTCGCATTATTCCGCTGATCGCGCACCGCACCGATTCGCACCTCGCCGCCGCGTCGGCGAAAAGGATGGAACGCTGGCGGCGACTTGCTCTGCAAGCGTCTGAGCAGTCGCGCCGTGCCGTTCCTCCCGAGATTTCGAACCTAGTCAAGCTTCCGGAAATATTGAATGTTCCGGCAGCCATGCGAGTCGTTCTCGACGAGACTGAGGAGCAAACGTTGCTGCGCGATGTCCTTACAAAGCTAGATCGCACCGAGTCACCTGCTGAAAAAACTGGCATCATTCTCGCCGTCGGCCCCGAAGGTGGTTGGACCGAAGATGAGCTGCGCGGGTTCCGCGAAGCGGGTTGGATTTCAGTTTCTGTCGGCGAAACTATTCTTCGCGCAGAAACGGCCGCAATCGCGGCCGTGGCAATCGTTAGGTCAGCTCTGGTTGGCTGCTGATCCCACACACTCCCTTCTGCCGCGACAGTGTTATTCTGACGCCGGATGTCTGCCGTGAAATCAAGATCCACTCCGTTTGTTCCTGACAGCTGTCAGCGCGAAGCTATTGAGCACGTTCATGGACCCATGTTGGTCATCGCCGGCGCGGGTACGGGAAAAACTTCGGTTCTGATTCATCGCATCGCGCGCCTCATCGGGGAAGGACATGCCAGGCCGGATCATGTTCTCGCCCTCACCTACACGGTCGCCGCGGCTACCGAAATGCGCCAGCGCTTGCGAGCACTTCTCGGCAAAGAAATTCACTGCGCAACATTTCATGATTTCTGCCTCAACCTGCTCGCCCGAGCCGGGAAAAAGTTCGGTGTCCTCGACGAAAAGGATTTGTGGATTTATCTCCGCAAAAGAGTTCACAAGCTTCGCCTGGAGCATTATGTGCGCGCGGCCAATGTGGGCGAGTTCCTCAACGACCTGAGCGATTTTCTCAGCCGCTGCCATGACGAGCTGATTACCCCAGAAAAGTATGCCGATTACGTAGAGCGACTTGCGCGTGGAGAACTGCCGGTCCCGCGAGTT
>JASHTD010000016.1 GCA_030040725.1 Candidatus Sulfotelmatobacter sp.
CGGCCGCTAATTCCTTTTCTATCAAAGACAAACGCGCGCCCAGCGCGGCGTGGCGCGAGCGCAGCGCCAGCCAGGCAATCAAGCCTCCAAACAACAGGCCGATGAACCCTATGACACCTGGTCCCATAGCGAAGGTAACTTCTCCGGGAAAATTTCAGCTTCTAGCCTAGCACCAGCGGCAAGCTTGGCGACCAAAGGGGCCCGAGCGAGGCCGAGATCGCTGGAGCGGGAAGGCCCGCACAAGCCATGGCACGGACAAATCAATTTGCCGGCGCGAGTCTTGCCAGCAAGGCAGATGGCAAGCCCGCGCCCCGCAAAACGCCCGCCTGGCGCGTGGCATGGGCGGTTCTGCTGGTTCTGGGTGCGGCAGGAGTGCGCCCGTCCTCGGGCTTGCTGGCGGCGCCGGAGCAACCCGCCGGATCACAGCAGGTGGCTCATGAACCAACTCTGCGTGCCGCAGCCGATGCCGACATTCCGTTCAGCTCGCCATACGATTCGTCCGCGGAAGCGATGCTTCTCGATCTCGCCAATCAGGAAAGGTCGAAGGTCGGCGCGCCGCCGTTGAAGTTCGACACAGGACTGACCCAGGCAGCCCGCGCGCACGCGGAAGCGATGCTCGCCGCCGGCCAACTCTCGCACCAGCTTGCAAGCGAACGTTCCCTGCCGCAAAGGTTGGCCGCTGCAACCCGCACTCAGCTCGATCAGGAGGCGGAAAACGTGGCTTTCGATTTCGACGCTGCGGATGGCCACCGGCACCTGATGCTCTCCGCGCCGCATCGCGCCAATCTGCTGAACGCGGCATACAACGTGGTCGGCATCGGCGTGGTGCACTCCGGAGATCAGCTTTATATCGTCCAGGATTTCGGCCACGCCCTCCCGGCTTACTCAATCGCAGAATTCAAGGATCAGGTCGCGGCGGCCATTTCTCTTGCCCGCCGACGAGCCAAACAATCTGCTCTCGCTCGCCAGGATTTGCCCGATGCCGACGACGCTGCTTGCTCGATGGCGAAAGCGAACCAGCTCCGAACTTTTCCCGTTCATCAACTCGCGCAACGCTACACCGTGCTGAGCTACACCACCCTGCGCCCGGAAATGCTGCCCTCCAATGCCGGCCAGGCTTTCTCCATGCAAGATCTCCGTGCCTTCTCTATCGGCGTGTGCTACGCCCGCACAGAAACTTATCCCACGGGCGCCTACTGGGTATTGCTGGCCCTGGAATAATCATCAAGCAGACTCATGCTCTTCGCTACTTCACCGCTACGCTGTAGTGCGAGGCGATCACCTGCCATTTTCCTCCAGACTTCATCCACACATCGGTAAACCGGTCGTGATACTCGTAGGGTTTGGCGTCGGATTCTCCGCGCTCATGGTAGGCGCCGGTCAAAACCGCGACGTTCCCGTGCATCCTGACTTTGATATCTGACATTTCCGCGACGTCGACATGCACCGACGGTTCAGCGCTATGGCTGATGTAGCCAGTTTTGCTGTAGGTGCTGCCGTCTTCGATGGTGATGACGAAATCGTCGGCCAGCAGCGACGAGAGAATATTTACCTGCCGCTCCTTGTACGATTCCGTCCATTGGAGTTCGAGGGAACGAACGTAAGCCGCGTCGTTTTTCTCCTGTGCGGCCGCCGGAACCGCGAGCCCTGCGAGGATGCATAGCACGAAGCCGATTGTAATGGGGAGTCGCATGGGTCTATTTCGCACAGTTTCTTAGGTGTGGCAAGTTCTTCCGGAGGCACGTACAACGCGCCTCATTCTCGATAACGCCGCTGTGCTAACCTTCCCTTGCCCACCGTCTGCGGATTGCCATGCATGCTTCGCAGCCAGAACGCTCCGAGCAGGCCACGTCGCCGATTGATCCTTCTCGACTTCGCATCGGCACCGCCGGCTGGTCGTACAAAGACTGGGAGGGAATTTTCTTCCCTCCCGGCATGTCGCGCCGAAAAATCCATCCCCTCGAATATCTCGCGCGCTTCTTCGATACCACCGAAATCAATACGTCTTTCTACGGACCTCTTAAGCCCGAGCTTGCCAAGCTCTGGTGTCGCAAAGTCGCAGCCGTAAACAAAAGATTTCTTTTCACGGCCAAGCTCTACCGCGCGTTCACGCATTCACCGATTGCGGTGATGGAACCAACTTCCGCCGCCACCATTCGCCCCACCGACGAAGACGAGCGCCTCACTCGCGAAGGCCTCGATGCAATTGCGAACGAGGGAAAACTCGGCGCCCTGCTCATCCAGTTTCCGGTTTCGTTTAAAAACACTTCGCTCAATCGCGAATACACTGAACGGCTGCTGCGGCAGTTCATCGAATATCCGCGCGTCGTCGAAGTGCGGCACTCGAGCTGGAACGATCCCGCAACCTTGGCTGCTTTTGCGCAGCAAAACGTCGGCTTCTGCAACATCGACCAGCCTCTGCTCGGCCGCTCGCTTCGTCCTACCGAACACGTAACCGGCGCGATCGGCTACATTCGCCTTCACGGCCGCAACTACGAGCATTGGTTCGCCGATCAGGCGTCAGACTCCGACAATCGCGTCGACAATAGAAACGACCGCTACAACTATCTCTATAACGAAAGTGAGCTCGTCGGCTGGAAAGACCGCATCGTCAATGTTGCCGAGAAGGCGCAGGCAACGTACGTGATCACCAACAATCACTTCGAGAGCAAAGCCGGAGTGAACGCGCTCGAACTGAAAGCCTTGATCGGCGGCAAGCGAGTGCTCGCCCCGCCGACGCTGATCGAGAAATATCCTGAGCTGAAGCGCGTTGCTGATGCGGCGGAAGACGCGCGAGGAGGAAGCCCGACGCTGCAATTCGGGTAGGGGAGTTCTGACGGAGAGAAATTCGTGTCAGGGCATGGCCCCTCCGACGATGTCATTCCGAACCGCCGCGGAGCGGCGGTGAGAGCCCGCCCTGAGCCTGCCGAAGGGAACCTGCTCGTGACAAAAGCTAAATCGCCCCCGCTCTCGCTCTTCTAATACGTGAACTGTTGCAGTTCGGTCACACCGCTATCCGGTCCGTCCACATATCCCGTTCGAGTTGTGGGACTCAGCGTGATGTGCGTACCGATCACATTGAATTCATCCGAGAAACTAAATCCGTTCAGCGACTCAACCAGATTTCCGTTGATGTCATACACCTGAATGCTGCTTCCCGGCGCTGTGCTCGAAAACTCCTGCGCTACGAAAAACAGCTTGTTCACCGGATCGTATTCCACGTCGGTGCCGCTTTCGATCTGCGAATTCGCGCCGGGCAGAACCACCGCAAAGCCGGTTTGCGCAGCCAGATTGTAGAATTCCACGCGGAAGTCGAGTTCCGTCGTAGTCACAGCGATGCCGTCTTCCGAATCCACCGCCATCCCGTTGATGAATCCCTGATGAAACGGCGGTGGGCCGAGAATTCCCGTGAACTGGGTCACCACTCCGGTCGTCAGGTCGGCCAGCGCAATCTGCGGCGCCGGACCGCCCACCGTTCCCTCCGAAGCCGCAACCACGGCCTGATTCGTCGCGCTGTCATATCCAACCTGCGGCGTGTTCTCGAACTGAAACGTCGGATCGGTCAGCGTGATCATCGGCCCAAACCGGTTCGCCGCAACATCGGTCCCGAAGACGAAGGTGGTAAACGAATTGTTGTTGTCGAAGGCCATCACGGCGGTCGTCGGCGTGCCCTGCGTGCGGCTGATCCCCATGATGATCTGCTCCGCCACCAGCGGCGCTTTCCAGATGCTGGTGAATTTGTTCGCGCCGAGCGGATTCAGCTCTTTATAAATGCGTTTGGT
>JASHTD010000017.1 GCA_030040725.1 Candidatus Sulfotelmatobacter sp.
CGCCAGCAATTACCGCCGCAGTCGAAAGCGTATCGCCGACTTCATGCAGCAGCGCGCTGCGAATATTCACGTCGCCGCCGGACCGATACAGCAGCAGCGCGATTGCTCCATTCATCACTACCCCGGCCGCCGCGACCCCCATCATCACGAAAGCCTGCACGTGCTGTGGGTGCTGCAACCTGCGGAATGCCTCATAAAAAATGAAAAAAGCAACCGCCACCAGCGACACTGCGTTCACCAGCGCGGCCAGCACACCTGCCCGGTGATAGCCGTAGGTTTTCGTCGAACTTGCCGGCCGCGACTGCAGATAGACCGCGACCAAAGAAAGCAGTAATGCCAGGAAGTCGGAAAGATTGTGACCGGCCTCTGAGAGCAGCGCCAGAGAATGCGCTCGAATCCCCGCCACGACTAGCAGGACAATATATGCGAGTGTCACTCCCAGCGATATCTTGAGCACTCGCTTGGGGCTGCCCGCGCCGTGAACGTGAACATGCATTCTATTTAAGTGTACGGGCGTGTGGGACGGTCTTCAAGCAGTCGGCGCGCCTGATTTCACTTTAGCGCTTGAAAAGGTTCTGCAGATAGCGGTCGTTATACATCGTGGTTGTGCTCTGGACAAATTCCAGAACCTTATACATCTTTTCCCGCGATTCCCGGCTCATCTCTTTAAACTGAACCGCGACGCCTGAGCCGGGATGAATTCTTGCCACATTGCCTTCGGCGCTCAAATTTCCATCGTCCACCGAGAAGACCAGCCTGATTCCCGAGCCCGGCGACAGAATAGCCCCGGTCTCCACATAGCACCCACCCAGGCTGATGTCGATCAGATTGCCGAAAATCGGCCCTCCGCCGCTCTGCGGATGCAATTCCACCGTCAACCGGCATTTCATTCGCGTATGCAGCCGCCGGTCTTTCTGCGATGGCTGTTTCTGTTTCTCCACATACATACGCCGGTCGGCGTGCGTCAAGAGTTGTTCCGCATCGTTGCCGTCGTCAGGCGAGATCGCCACGCCCACGCTCAATGACAGAATTTCCTCCCCGCAAACATCAAACCCAGCCTGCCGCGCCAGCGGACGAATCAGCTCAACCTTCTTCGCCGCCGCATCCGCTTGCAACCCCGGCGCGATGATGACAAACTCGTCTCCACCCATGCGCGCCACGTAATCGTACTCGCGGCACGTGTCTTTCAACGCTTGCGCGAACAGCCGCAGCACCCGGTTCCCCTCCAGGTGTCCAAAGCGGTCGTTGATCTTCTTAAAGCCGTTCATGTCGCAGACCATCACCGCCAGGGGTGTCTTGTCGCGCTTGCAGCGTGCCAGTTCGCGGTCAAGTTGCATGAAGAGCGAACGAGCGTTCGGCAAACCCGTAAGATAATCGGTGGTGGCTGAGCTCTCCGCCTGCTGATACTTCAGGGCGTTCTCGATGGCCAGAGCCATTTTTCCGCTTACCGCCAGCAGCAATCGCAGATGGTCGGAAGTAAACGCATCGCGCTCCGCGCGATAAAGCGCGAGAACGCCGATTACTCCCTTCACCCCTTCCAGCGGCACGGCCAGCGCAGAACGCAAAGTGCTGAATTTATCGGGATTGTTCAGATATCCTGGCTCAACCGATGGATTGCCGTTGATGATCGGCTTCTTGTTCTGCGCCACCCATCCCGAAAGCCCGTCTCCCAGCGGAATCTGCAGCGAAGAAAACAGGCGGTAGTTGTCGCCGTTCACGTACTCCGGCACCAGCACGCCATCGCGGACGGCATAGATCGCAATTGCATCGTAGGGAACCATCGGCTTGAGCTTCACCGAAAAGACCGAAAGCGTTTCCACCAGGCTCAGTGAAGCTCCCAGGTCCTGGCTCAACTCGAAGAGCGCTTGTGCTTCCTGGCGTGCCGCCGCAATCGACGAGAGGAACGTCGCTTCCCGTCCCGGCGCATCCGGTGCCGTGGCGTGTTCATATCCCGCCGCGGGAGCCGGCCCGCGCGTCATCTTCCGCTCATGAATCAGTCCCAGGCTGCCGTTCTGCGCCGACTGCGCAATCGCCAGATTTTCCAGCGAGTGATATCGCCGCTGCAATACCTCCACTACTTTCGGATCGAACGATTTCCCCGATTCCGCCCCCAGCCGCTTCATCACTTCATCCAGCGGCATCGCCCGCCGGTATTGGCGATCGGAAGCGAGCGCATCCAAATAATCCACGGCCGATAAAATCCGTGCCCCCACCGGAATCTCTGCTCCTTTCAATCCGAAGGGATAACCCGAGCCATCCCACTTCTCGTGGTGAGCGCGCACGATCGGCACCACCGGGTACGGAAATCGCACCCGTTCCAGAATTTCGGCTCCCACTACCGTATGAATCTTCATCTTCTCGAATTCTTCCGGCGTCAGCCTTCCCGGCTTCGCGATAATGTGCTCGGGCACCGCCAGCTTTCCGATGTCGTGCAGCAACGCCGCCGCATGCAGCGCCTCCAGGTCCGTTCCCGTCATGCCCAGTTCTTTCGCCACTTCGATGGCGTAGATGCGAACCCTTTGCAGGTGCTCATGCGTGGTCTGGTCTTTGGCTTCGATTGCTAGCGCCAGCGCTTCAATCGTTCGCAGATGCAGGTTCGCGATCTCTTCCACGTGCCGCTTCTCGTCCTCGAGTTTTCCCAGATACAGCCGGTAGGAGCGGTAAATGATGTAGATTGCCGGCACGAACAGCAGCGAAGTTTCCCAGTTGAATTCCTGATCGAACCATCCAATCGCCGCCGCGATCCCCGCGCCCACCAGATAGTAAGGGAACGACCACAGATAGCAATCCGTCAGAATCCGGCGCAGAGGCTTGCCTTCGCTTAGCGAAATCACAGCCGCGATGCAGCCGGCATTGGCAAAAAAGTACGCCGATGCCGCCACGCACAGAATCAGCGGCCGCCCGTCGACAAACTTATCCGCCACCGGGTTGTGATAGACGAGATAGGCGAGCGCTGTCGAAAGTGAGCCCGCGCAAACATTAAACGTGAGCTGAATCGCGCTCGGCCGGTTCGGATACAGAGTCTGCGCCAGCATCGAAACCGCACCCAGAGTCATTGCCTCTGGATAACTCAGTTCTACGATCGCTACCAAGATGAAGAGAAAATTAACCGAGAGTGTCCCCGTAATGCCGGGCAAGGTCACTCGCAGCCGCGAAGCCAGAATGGCCACGCCTAGGTAGCAGATGAATTCTGCGATGTTTTTGCTGCTCGGCCGGATTGCTGCTACCAGCAGCGTCGCCATGCCGGTAGCGATCGTCAGGGAGACGAACAGTTTTCCCTGGCCGGGCAAGCTCTGCCACGAGTTTTTGGCGGCGGACATCGTCGGAATCGGCTCGCAGCCAGACCTGTACGGCCTCGCCGCAAGAGCGCAGTCTCATCCAGAATAAATAGCTAACAGCTTTATTAACAATCATTTATAGAGAACGTAATAAACTTCAGTAATCTCCGCGTGTAACTTCCCGGCGGCCTCGTCTCTACAACAACTTGCATCCCTTTCAAGCCGCAGGCGTAAACCCTAATCCTTCAGTTCGGCGAGTTTTTCACAATCCAGCCCTACCCGTTCCGCCGTCTGGTTTGCTTTTTCTTCGAATCTCGTCGATCACCAAAGTCAAGTCAGCGCGTCATCGTAGAATGATTAAAGTGATGCGTGCCATCCTCGACACATTCGCGCAAATTTTCCGTACCCTCTGGGCGCACAAGCTTCGCTCGTTTCTGACCATGTTCGGAATTGCATGGGGCGTGGGATCCTTACTTTTGCTGGTCGGCTTGGGTGAAGGCTTCCGCTCCGGCAATCAACGCGAGCTGGCGCAGTACGGCAAAAACATTATGTTCATCTTCCCCGGACGTGCGCCTGCCGTGCGGGGCAACATGAGTTCCGCGCGCAACTATCTGCTCACCTACCAGGATTATGCCGACATCGCCGCCCAGGCTCCTCACGTGCTTACCGCCTCGCCGGTTCTGGTTCGATCCGACGTTCGCGCGGTCAGCGAATTTGCCAGCGCCAATGGCGAACTCGCCGGAGTCGAACCGCAATTCAACCTCATCCGCTACCTGCCGCTGAAGCAAGGCCGTTGGCTCGATCCTCTCGATGAATCTCAGCGACGCAACGTCATCGTGCTCGGCGACGAGCTGGTCAAGAATCTCTTTCCCGGACGTCCCGCCATTGGCTCAACCATCATCCTCAATGACATCCGTTTCGAGGTGATCGGTACGGTCGAGCGCGTCGGCCGCGGCGACGACAATTCCACCAATATGCGGGGGTACATCCCCTTTCATGTCATGGCCTCTCTGTTTCCGCTCAAAGGCGAAAACCACGAGAACTCCATTTCGTTCATCAACTATCAGCCCGATACGACCGAAGATCACCTTCTCGCCCAGGACGAAGTGCGGAAAATCGTCGCCCGGAATCATGGTTTCGATTACCACGACAAGGACGCTTTCGAACTTTGGGATACGATTCAGAATTCCAAAGCGATGGGCAGTATTTTCGACGCCATGAACATGTTTCTCGGTGCGGTCGGCATGGTCACTCTGGCTCTGGGCGCGATTGGAGTCATCAACATCATGCTCGTCACCGTCACCGAACGCACCCGCGAGATCGGCTTGCGCATGGCTCTGGGCGCGACCCGCCGCAACATTCTTGCCCACTTTTTTCTCGAGGGCGTTTTGATTACTTTGTTCAGCGGCCTGATAGGCATGGGGTTCGCCGCCGCTTTGATGGCCCTCCTCAATTTGCAGCCTGGGCAGGGTGGGTTCGATCCTCCCAGGCTTGTGGCATCCACCGCAATTTTGGCAATCGGCAGCCTGACCGTCGCTGGAGTCATCGCCGGCCTTTATCCTGCGCGCAAGGCCGCGAGCCTGCAGCCGGTCGAGGCGCTGCGGCAAGAGTAGCCTTAGAGACAGCATAATCAGATTATGTTGCGTGATCTTTTATCCGAAGCTTATGGCGCCATGCGGCACAATCGCCGCCGCACCGCTCTCACCATGCTTGGCATGGCCTGGGGCATCGCCACCGTAGTAATCCTCCTCGCCTACGGCAACGGGTTTGGTAGAGCCTGTGAAGCCATCTTTGCGAATTTCGGCACCAAGCTCATGATCCTCATTCCCGGCCGCACCTCCATGCAGGCAGGAGGCCAAAAGGCCGGCCAGCAGATTCGCTTCACCCTCGATGACATCGATACTCTTACCACCAACCTCCCTCAGATTACCCACATCACTCCCGAAGCCGACAAGCAGTGCAACGTCCAGTTCGACGATCGCACGTACACTTTCGATGTTACGGGCGATTATCCCAACGTCGAATCCGTGCGCGCCCTCAAGCTTGGCTCCGGC
>JASHTD010000018.1 GCA_030040725.1 Candidatus Sulfotelmatobacter sp.
CGGTTGACGGTGGAATTGCATCCGCAGAGCGGCGGGGGGCCGATTTTCGGCAATCTGATCGACATCAGCCTGGGTGGATGCTATGTGGAGACCGGGGCTATTCTGTCGCCGGGCTCGGGAATCAGGCTGGTGTTCTCGGTGGACGATGGAAATTTGAGCGCCGAAGGCAATGTGGCAAGAATTCATCCCGGCTCAGGCGTCGCGGTTCAGTTTAAGGAGATGAGCCGGGAGTCACGGGAAAAGATGTACAAGGTTTTGGAGTTTGTCCAGAGCACAACCACGATGTATAACGACCGCTATCTGCAGAACCTTTTCAAGCGCTAAGTGATCGGCCGGATCGTCAGCGGTGCAGGTTGAAAGGGAAGCGAGCCAAACGCGCGATTTTGCGCGCGGCTCGCCCAGATCCTTCGCTTCGCAAAGAACGCTTGCTCAGGACGACAAGCAGAGTGCACCGCTACCAATCCGGCCGCTTGATGCCGGTCCCGCACGCCCGTAAACTTAAATAGGATGCATGTTCACGTTCACGGCGCGGGCAGCCCCAAGCGAGTGCTGAAGATATCGCTGGGAGTGACCCTCGCATATATCGTGTTGTTGGTTGTGGCGGGGATTCGGGCGCATTCTCTGGCGCTGCTGTCAGAAGCCGGCCACAATCTCTCCGATTTCCTGGCGTTGTTGCTTTCTTTGGTCGCGGTTTATCTACAGTCGCGGCCGGCGAGTTCCACGAAAACCTATGGCTACCACCGCGCGGGAGTGTTGGCAGCGCTGGTGAACGCAGTTTCGCTGGTGGCGGTTGCTTTTTTTATCTTTTATGAGGCGTTTCGCAGGTTGCAGCAGCCGCAGCAGGTGCAGGCCTCGGTGATGATGGGAGTGGCGGCGGCTGGCGTGGTGATGAATGGAGCAATCGCGCTGCTGCTGTATCGGTCCGGCGGCGACGTGAATATTCGCAGCGCGCTGCTGCATGAAGTCGGCGATACGCTTTCGACTGCGGCGGTAATTGCTGGCGGCTGGGCGATACTCGCCACCGGCGATTACTGGATCGACCCAGCCCTATCCGTGGGAATCGGTGTGCTGATTTTATGGTCGGGATTCGGCATCGTGCGCGAAACGCTGAATATCCTGCTTGAGGGCACGCCGCGGGGTGTGAAGCTGGAGATGGTCGAGACGGCGATTCGCTCGATTGAAGGCGTGAACGACGTGCACGATCTGCACTGCTGGAGCATCGGCTCGGAAAGCCGAGCGCTCTCCTGCCACATCGCAATTGCCGACATTCCTCCTTCCATCAGCGAGCGGATTCTGCGCGATGTGAAAGAGTGCCTGCACCACGAATTCCGCATCGACCACACGACGATTCAGTTCGAGCACATTCAATGCGAAGTGGCGCACGGATGCGTGATTCCGGTAGGCGAAGGTGAAGAACATCACCGCCACTAGCTTCTCAGTTCTGCCCCTTGCGCTAGCTGCATCGTTGGGCGCCTGTCGCTACCCCGTTGACCAACCAGGGGTATGCGCCCCGATCAGCGGTGCAACGCACGCCGTCGTCAGGATCTATCATCAGGGAAGCACGTCCACCTCTGAGTACGCCATTACGGATAGCAAACGAATCGACAAACTGGTCGCTTTCGCAAATGCACGCCGCGCTGTGTCCCGGCCCGCGCTGTACACGATGCCCTTTCCGCCCTTGGATGTCGCCTTCTATCACAACGCCGTTTTTCTGGGAAGTTTCGGATCGGGCACCAATTTCTTTTTCGCGAGTTGTGAGAATTGGAAGGGAATACGGACTGCCACAAGCGCCGAGCTTCAAGAGTTCAGGCAGTTAGCTCTCGAACACGGCAGGTAAGGAATATTTTTCGGCATTTCCAGCGGGTCAAGGGTTTGTTGCAGAACCTTGCCGCTCGAAGATTTCCCGCACCCTTTCAATCGTATCGGCTTCCTGCGGCGATTTATCCGGCCTGAGACGAATAATGCGCGGGAAACGCAGCGCGTAGCCGCTGTCGTGGCGATTGGACTTCATCATGTTATTGAAAGCCACTTCGAGAACGATTTTCGCCTCGACCGTTCTTCGGAATCCCTGATCCTCGATCGTGTGATCGAGGAACCACTTTGTCATCTCGGTGATTTCTGCGTCGGTAAGGCCGGAGTATGCCTTGCCGATATTCACCAGTTGGTCACCATTCCACACAGCGAAAGTGTAGTCGCTGAGCACGCCGACCCGCTTGCCGTGGCCGTATTCGACGGCCGTGACGACGACATCGAGGGTGGCGAGTTCGCGCTTCATCTTCAGCCACGACTTGCCGCGCTTGCCGGGCTGGTACGGGGAACTGAGATCTTTGATCATGAGACCTTCGTTGCCGCGGGCTTGCGCCGCGGCAAAGAGAGTCTCTAGCTCGTCGGGCGATGAAGCGCGGAAGGTGGGCGCGCGAATTACCGCAGCCGTAAAGGTCGTGGGCCTTGGCTCGTCGAAGCCGAGTGAGCCTTGAGGACTGGACTTTCCGCGAGCAGGTCTGTGTTCACCGCGTGGCGCGCTGAGGATCTTGTCGAGAATCTGTGCTCTCTCGCGCAACGGGCAATCGATCAACAAATCCCCACGGGCGTAAAGAATGTCGAAAGCCAGGTAGGCGACCGGAGCTGAGCGTAGAACTTTCTCGCTAACTTTTTTTCGGCCCAGGCGTTGCTGGAGGATGGAAAATGGACGCGCGCGGCCAAGATTTGGCGCCTTAGCTTCGGCCGATTCTGAAAGTGGCGCGTCGACAACCTCAGGCGAACCGGCGAGCTCCGAAGAATACTGCCAGGCTACAATTTCGCCATCAAGAATCACATCGGGCAAGCCAGAAAGGGCATCCGGCAATTCAGGAAACGATTCCGTGATCTCATCGCGAGTGCGGGAAAAGAACTTGACCTCGCCATCCGCAACATGGGCCTGGGCGCGAATCCCGTCATATTTGTCTTCGACCGTGGCGTCGGCGAAATAACTCAAACCTTCTTCCGGCGAATCGACCGGGCTGGCCAGCATGAAGCCGATGGCGTGAAACATTCGCATTTTTGCTTCATTGAGTTTGTGTTCGACAGCGAGGCGGAAGGTTTCTCCGATGTCTCCGAGCAGCATGTTGGCGCGCTGAACGCGGGAGAATGGAGCACCGGAGGCTTGGGCGATGGCGTCTTCGACCAGGCTTTCTTTGAGGCCGATGCGCAGATCGCCGGTCATGATTTTGATGATGTATTTTGTTTCGAGCGGCGTTGCGCGCGAAAGCAGATCACGAACGAGTGCGGTTTTTGCAGCCGGGCCGCGAGCGGATGCGATCTGACGGAAGAGATTGCTTACTTCCAGAAGACTCACGCCCTCGCCGGCATGCTCGGGCAAAACCTCGGCGGCAACCGCACCGAGATCGCCGGTTTTGCGATAAGCCGCGGTCAAATCAGATTCGCTTTTTGCGGAAAGCTCGGCGACGATGCGCCAAAGTAAAGTTCCGCCGACCTGAAGCGTGGTCTCTTCCCACGCGGGAAATGGTTTGCCGGAGAGAAAAACCGAGGAGATAGCCGCCTCGTCGACGGAGCGCGAATTAAGATAGCCGGCGACGATGGCGATTTTCTGCAGCTTCTTTGTGGTGGCCGCAATTGCTTCGCAGGCTTCGGCAAATCTTCGCATGGAATCTTTTCGATGCCAGAACAGGATAGACGAAGCGGTTGAACGGGGGGATGGGCCGCGCGAGATCCCTCGCCCAGCTGTAAAAGCGCGGGGCGTTCGGGGACGACGATTGACGGCGAATGTAAAGCGGACATCGAACCGCATTAAAACGCCGTTCCCATGAGATTTTTGGCCGTGTGTTAACCTTATGCTTGGTGCGTTTGTGTCTCCGAAGCATCTAATTTGCGTGCGTTCCCTGCAAAATCTCGTGCGTTTCTTGGCTGCAGTGCAGCTTCTCCCCGCGCTGGAAAGCGGCGAAGAGACGCTGGTTGGCGGCCAGGCCGTGCTGGAGGGCGTGATGATGCGCTCGCCGCACGCGTGGGCGATCGCTTGCCGAAAACCCTCCGGCGAGGTAGTGACGATGAGCGAACCGCTGGAGCGGCCGTCGGACAAGCATAAATGGATGGCATGGCCGGTGGTTCGGGGAGTGATGACGCTGGGCTATGCGATGACGCTGGGCTACCGGGCATTGCGCTTCTCGGCGAATGTGGCGCTGGAAGACGCCATGCAGAGCGAAAAACCCGCCGCAAGAGATCAAGCGAAAGCCGGACCGGGAATAAAGGCCGCGCCGAGATTAGAAGACGGAAAAAAAGCAGTGGCGATCAGCGGCTGGATGGCTGCGATAAACATAATTTTCTCGCTTGGTTTTTTCATCTTTATGTACAAGTATTTGCCGCTGCTGGCTGCCACCGAGTTGAAAAAGGTGGATCCGGCGCTGGGCGGGCAGATTGTATTCAACCTGGTGGATGGGGCAGTGCGGCTGATTCTGTTCCTTTCGTTTATCTGGGGAGTGTCGCTGTTTCCCGATATCCGGCGCGTCTTCGAATATCACGGCGCGGAGCACAAAACGGTTTTTGCCTTTGAAGACGGCAAACCGCTGGAAACGTTTGAAGTGCAGAAGTATTCGACCTATCATCCCCGTTGCGGCACCAGTTTTCTGATGACGGTGATGTTGATTTCGATTGGCTTTTACATGCTGATTCCCTTCACGGGTTTCTGGGCCCGCTTTGCGGCGCGTATCGTGCTGCTGCCGGTGATTGCCGGAGTTTCGTATGAGATCATCCGATTCGCCGCGAAGCATCGCGGATCGCTGTTTGCGCTGATGACCGCTCCGGGACTGTGGCTGCAACGCATCACGACGAAGCCTCCGTCTGACGACCAGGCGCAATGCGCAATCGAGGCCCTCGACCAGGCCATGTCTCTCGAAAAAGAGCATGGCGGCGAACTGGTGATTGCCTAGGGGTCCCCACCCCGAACTAGTTCTCAGTTCCCGATTCTCAGTTCTCAACGAAAACACATAGAATAAGTTGCGGCACCGACGCGGATTCGCTGTGAACGGGAAATCGAAGGCTGAGAATCGATGTCTTTTTAACTGCGAACCGGAAGCTGAGAACTGAATGTTCGAACGCCTAGATCAAATCGAAGTCCGTTACGAGGAGCTGACGAATGCTCTCGCTTCGCCGGATATCGTCAACGATTCGGCGAAATACCAGAAGACTGCCAAAGCGCACAGTGAGATTGCGCCGATTGTCGAAAAATATCGCGAATACAAAGACCTGACGCGCGGAATCGCCGAAAGCAAGGCAATGCTTGCGGAGGAAAAAGATCCTGAAATGCGAGCTTACGCGCAGGAAGAGCTGAACAAGCTCGAACCGCGAGTCGGCGCGATCGAAGAAGAGTTAAAGGTGCTCTTGCTTCCCAAAGATCCGAATGATGAGAAGAACATTATTCTCGAAATTCGTGCTGGCACCGGAGGAGACGAAGCCACGCTTTTCGCCGCGGAAATTTTCCGCATGTACGCGCGTTACGCGGAGACGCAGCGCTGGAAGGTGGAGGTGCTCTCCACTTCGGAATCTTCGGTAGGCGGATTGAAAGAAGTAATCGCCATTATCGAAGGCAATCGTGTGTACTCGCAGCTCAAATACGAAAGCGGCGTGCACCGGGTGCAGCGGGTTCCGGCTACGGAGCAGCAAGGGCGCGTGCATACTTCGGCGGTTACGGTGGCCGTGCTGCCGGAAGCGGAAGATGTCGACATAAAAATTGAGGCGAAGGACTTGCGCATCGATACTTTCTGCTCTTCGGGACCGGGCGGACAATCGGTGAATACGACTTATTCGGCGGTGCGCATCACGCATATTCCGACAAATACAGTGGTCAGCTGCCAGGATGAGAAGTCGCAGATCAAGAATCGCGAGAAAGGCATGCGTGTGCTGCGCGCCCGGCTTTATGAAATTGAAATGGAAAGACAGCAGGAAGCTTTAGCGAAAGAACGGCGGGCAATGGTGAAGTCGGGAGATCGCAGCGAAAAAATCCGCACTTATAATTTTCCGCAGAATCGGGTGACCGATCACCGCATCGGCTTTACGCTCCACCAACTCGAAGCCGTGATGGACGGCAAACTTCAGCCGCTGATTGAGGCATTGACCACTCATTATCAGGCGGAGAAACTGAAACAGGAAGCGGCCAGCGCGGTGTGACGGAAGCTTGAGCTTTATGCGAGCTGCGGTGATGGCAATGGTGCGGCAACCGCAAGATTGAGTTCGGCACCCAAAGGTCGAGTATGGCGCAAGTTCGATCGCGATCACTGTTGGTTCTGGCTGGATTTGGACTGGCTACGGCAGGCGCCGCCTGGTACGGCTCACGCTATAGCAGAGGGAGTCGCGATCCTTGGTACCGGGAATTGGATAAACCCGGGTTCATGCCGCCCGATAAGGCTTTCCCTGCGGTGTGGATTTCTCTATACATTCTCATCGCCTGGTCGGGATGGCGAATCTGGTGCACAGCAGATTCGCGCGATCGCAGCGCTGCGCTGCGGCTATGGCTGTCGCAGCTGGCAGCGAAC
>JASHTD010000019.1 GCA_030040725.1 Candidatus Sulfotelmatobacter sp.
GATTTCGATTCGGTGATGCGTACCAGCTTCGTGATCGTCATGTCGAAGTTGTCGATTCCCGGCCCGTAGAAAAAGCGGCGGGGAACATTTCCCAGTTGTCCCAGCGCCTCCGTGTTGAAGGCAGCGGTATTGAATTCCGGCCTTTCGTTTCTCGGGTTCGTATTGATATCGAGCGGCAATCCGTGATATTCGGGCGTATCCAACAAATAATTGTTAATGCCGTTGCCCAGCGTTCCGAGCAGCGAATTATCGGAGTCGTCGTAGAGCGTGACGGGAAAGCCTGTGCTAAAGCGCACCGTGCCCGCGAGGCTCCATCCTTCGGTCAGTCGATCGGAACGATTGAACAGCAAATCAAACGGCAGATTCGCCCGGTAGCTGGCGACGAAGTTATGCCGCATGTCCCATGCCGAGATTGCCCGGGTCGCCCTCACATTGAGAGGATTGAGTTGTTCGCCCAGATTCGATCCCTGATCGATGGACTTGCTGTAGGTGTATGCCACTAAAAAATCCGATCTCGAACCGACATACCGTAGATTTGTTTCCAGCGCGTTGTAATTGGAGTTTTCAATCGTTTTCTGAGCGGTGACTTCTCCGTAATTGGAGCCAAGCCCCACGCGGGTTCCATCGTAGACACGTCCGTTGCTGCTGATGATGTGAGCACCTTCGCTGAATGGACCGCAAGTGGCACTGCCAGGAGCGACTTCGCTTGGCTGGCTTAAAGCCAGGCACAAAGCCTGATCGCTGGGATTCGTCGATACCACGCCGAGAATGTGATGCCCCTGGTTGCCCACGTAACTTGTAGTCAGCAGCATTTTCGCGCTGAGCTGTCGCTCAAACGAGAGCATGTAGTTCTCGGTGTACGGCGTTGTATTGCGGTAATAGAAATATGGATCGCCCTCAATTGGGAGTACGCTCGCCCAATTGAATGCTGTGTCCGGATTTTGAGCCGAAACATTGTGCCCAGGAAACACTAGAGGAAACGGATTCTCATTCTGTGCGCCATTCGCCGCGCTGATAAAAGGCGTCGCCAAAAGTGGCCGCTGGGGAGTTAAGTATGTATAGCCAAACGGAGGAACTGCATACATCACTCCAGCTGAAAGCCCTGGAAACGCGGTGTAGAACATTCCATAGCTCGCACGGATGCTGCTTTTGCCTCCATCCCCAAAAACTGTTTTGAGAGGTCCATTGTCGAACTTTGGAGCGTACGCAATACCGACTCGTGGAGCGAAGTTATCTCCCTTAGCGGGCGAAATTGTGCTCGGAATTCCCGGATCGCCTGGAACCACCAAACCTTCCGGTGCGCCGGGATAAAGCACCGACTGCCTGCCGGGGATGATAGTTTGCACTTCGTTGTACTTCTCCCAGAAGGGCATAATGTAGTCCCATCGCAGACCGAAGTTCACGGTCAGATCCGTGCGCGCCCGCCAGCTATCCTGCGCGAATAAGCCTTCGTAGCGGTTGCGCAGATAGAATGGCTTGCCCGAAGACTGCGTAAAGTTGCTGGGCACCCCGATGAGGAAGTCCGCAAACGCAGAGCCGGTCTCGGTTCCATTGATGTTGAAGGTGCCATTAAAGGTGGCGTTCGGATGCTCGTTCACCTGGTCGAGATGAAATTGTCCACCGAACTTGAACGTGTGTGCGCCGAACACCTTTGAAAACGTTTCACTGACGTAAAGAGTGTTGTTGATCTGGGTTTCGTTGGTGATGGGAACACCCATCGTGAAGGCGGGAAACGCCATGTTTTCTACGCCCTGAAACTGCGGCGCCTGGACCGTGAATCCAGGAGCGCCAGAAGGAGAAACGAAGCCCTGCGCCGCCAGATTCATTCCCAGCCCACCTTTCGGCTGCCCGATCACGTTGGCATAGCGGAGGTATCCCGCGTGAAATTCATTTACCGAAGCGCTTCCCAGGGTTTTAGTGTCTCCGAGACTCACGAATTGCGCTTTACCGAAATTCAATGCGTCGAAGCCCGGTATGCTGGCTCCTCCTTGCTCGCCGGGATAAGGATTATCCAGCCGGTAATCGTCAAAAAAATAGTACGTAGAAAGCTGTCCGAATCGGGTGTTGGCATCGATGCGCCCGGAAAATTTATCGTCGCGCACGGTTTCAGCGAAAGCGGACGTAGAAAACTGATCTGGACCGTCATTAGGTGCGGGAATGTATTGCAGCAGTGCGAGAGATGGTGCCGACCACGCGCTTTGAGGAATGCTCGCGTTCGGAAACACGCACGTCGACCTCGTGCAGCCTGCAGCGTAGTAAGGCTCTTCAGCGGAAATAGCGAATCCAAGTTTCCGCGACAGCAAACCGGCAAGGTAACTACCGCTCACCCTTCCGGTGAGTGTGCCTGCGAGATCGGAGAGATCGCCGGATCGGTCCTGCAACGACGGCACCGAGATCAACCCTGTTTCGATGCCTTCGTTGGTGCGCGTTCCCTGATAGTCGGTAAAAAAATAAATCTTCTGACGCCGGACCGGGCCGCCCAGCGTTCCTCCAAATTGATTTTGCTGAAAAGCCGGCCGGGTTGGATCGAAATAACCTCGGGCGTCAAGATCGGTATTGCGCAAAAATTCGAATGCGCTCCCATGAAATGAGGAGCTCCCCGATTTCGTGATTACCGTCACCATGCCGCCGTTATAGTTGCCGTACTCGGGGTCGAAATTGTTGGTTAGAACTCGGAATTCGTCAATCGAATCCAAATTGGCAACGATCGATGTTCCACCGTTCATGTGTTCCTGCACATCAATTCCGTCCACCAGAAATCCGTTCGATGATTCTCGCTGTCCATCGATTGACAAATTTCCCGCACTCAGATCGCCCGAAGGAGCAAGTCCTCCCGTCACTCCAGCCATGATTACCGAATTGGCTAGCAGCGTCGACGCCGGCGCTACACCGGGCTGAATCGGCAGCAAATCGGTATAACTCCGCCCGTTGAGCGGAAGGGCTGTCATCTGTGAGGCGCTTACCAGCTCGCCCAGGTGAGTCGCCACCGTGTCGACCTGAAGCTGCAGCGCAGTGCTGCTTCCCTCAACGCTTACCGATTGCGAGACTTCAGCTAAAACCAGAACCACGTCAAGCGCTGCCGCCGAATCAGTATCCACCCGGACGCCGGTCTTGCTCTCACTCTTGAAGCCCACGGCCTCCATCGTTAAGTCGTATTGCCCGACGGGAAGTGCTGGAAATGTATAGAAGCCATCCTCGTTAGAGAGCGCAGTGTATTCCGAGCGAATTGCCTGGTTGATCAGGGTGATTTTTGCCCCCGAAATGACCGCTCCGCTTGGATCTTTCACCGTTCCTGAAAGGCTCCCATTCGCCGCTGCTAAAAGAGCGATGGGCAAGAAAAGTAGAATTGCTACGATTGCGCCATTGCGGAGCCTGAATCTGACTACTTTAAGTAAAAGCTGACGCCCGATAGCTTGCTTATGAATCATATGAATGCCCGACCTGCGAAAATGAAATTGAAATTCATTTTCATAATGCCCGCCGCGGTCCATTTTTGGCTGTGACCGCTGTCACCTGCGCGTGTGCCCTGTCGCACTTCGCCTAGACTCCGAACAACCCTGCGCGGCGAGGCGCGTGTAACAATACTCGATGCTAAAGTGAGTTTGTTTTTATCGGGCTCTTGGAGGCTTAGGAATGGGACGATTTCCCGGTTGGATGCTGCTGCTTCTGTCTTGCTTGATCATTTCGAGCGCAATTCATGCGCAGGAATCAGCCAACCCGGATTTAACCAAGCAGCCGACTCTTTACGTCGTCGGCTATGCGCATCTCGACACTGAGTGGCGATGGGAATATCCCCAGGTGATCAGCGAATATCTTCGCAACACGCTGCATGATAACTTTGCCCTCATCGATAAGTACCCCCACTACGTCTTCAATTTCAGCGGTGCCAACCGTTATCGCCTGATGAAGGAGTACTATCCCGAAGATTTTGCCCGGCTGAAAAAATACGTAAACGAGGGCCGCTGGTTCCCTGCGGGATCATCAATGGAAGAAGGCGATGTAAATACTCCGAGTGCGGAGACGATCATCCGCCAGATCCTGTACGGGAATAATTGGTTTCGCAAGGAGTTTGGCAGAGCCAGCGCCGAATACATGTTGCCCGATTGCTTTGGATTCCCCGCCTCGTTGCCCACAATCCTGGCGCATTCCGGAGTCAAGGGCTTTTCCACTCAGAAGCTGGTGTGGGGATCGTCCGCCCCCGGGGGTGGGCCGGAATCGCTGGAACAAACTCCGGAGGGAACTCCGTTCAACGTTGGCGTCTGGGTCGGTCCCGATGGCGAAACCGTGCTGGCTGGATTAAATCCCGGCGATTATGCCGGAGGCATCAACAGTGATTTGAGCAAGCCACTCGCCCCACTACCGCCCGATCAACTCCTCCAAGATCTCAACAAGAAATTTCGAACCTTGCGGCAGAAACTCGAACGCGCGGACGCAAGCAACTCGACGATGGATACGAAAGACATCGAGGATTATTTGCAAGTCCGCAGCGAACAGAAGGCCGAAACCCAAGCGCGGGCTGATCAGGAATTGAGCCATCATCAATACGATTGGGCGAGGCGCGTCGAATTGAACGGCAAAGTGAGCGGCATCTTCGCCGATTATCACTATTACGGAACCGGAGATATCGGAGGCGCTCCGAACGAGGATTCCGTGAAGCGCCTCGAAGCCATTATTGGCGGCGGCAAAATGAGTTTGCCGCTGGATGTGGATTCGCTCTTCTCGCGCTTCTCTCATACCCAGGGTCCGCCCGTGCAGCTTGGCGGCGGGCCGGTACACGTGATCTCTGCTGATGCCGAGCAGATGTTTCTGGATATCACTCCGGCGGAAGCTGCCGGCCTGCCACGTTACACCGGCGAAATGGAGTTGACCAATCACTCGGCTGGATCGCTGACATCGCAGGCTTATCAGAAACGATGGCTACGAAAAGAAGAGTTGCTGGCGGAGGCAGCGGAGGAAAGTTCGATCGCTGCCGAATGGCTGGGCGCGCGCCCCTATCCGCTTGAGCGCTTGAATAACGCCTGGACTCTGGTGATGGGCGGGCAGTTTCACGATCTGGCGGCGGGAACGGCCACCCCGAAGGCTTACGAGTTTGCCTGGAACGATGACGTGATCGCCATGAATCAGTTTGCCGGCGTGCTGACCAGCGCGACGGAAGCGGTAACCGCGGGCATGGACACACAGGTCAAAGGAGTGCCGGTGGTCGTGTTCAATCCGCTGAATGTTGAGCGGGAAGATGCGGTTGAGGCCGCGATTGATTTTCCTCCTGAAGTGGTCGGCGCGGTTCGTGCCGTGGGGCCCGATCGAAAAGAAGTTCCCGCCCAACTTTCCCATGGCAAAGTCGTCTTCCTCGCCAGAACTCCAAGCGTGGGATATGCCGTCTACGATATCGAGCCGAAGAATGGAGCCGTCGACCAGATCTCTGAGCTGCGCGTTTCGGAAAATTCGCTGGAGAATCGATACTACCGCGTGAAGCTGAATAACCAGGGAGACATTGAAAGCATTTTTGATAAGTCGATTGGCAAAGAATTGTTAAGCGCTCCGGCGCGACTGGCGATCTCATATGACAATCCGGCGCAGTGGCCGGCGTGGAACATGGATTGGGACCAAGAGCAAGCGGCGCCGCGTGAGTACGTGCATGGTCCGGCGAAATTTCGCGTTTCGGAGAACGGTCCGGC
>JASHTD010000020.1 GCA_030040725.1 Candidatus Sulfotelmatobacter sp.
AACATTGACGTGGCGGCTCTCGATAAAGATTTTTACGAACTCAGCCGCAAACTGCATCCCGATCTCAACGCCCGCGCGGGGAGCCAGGAGCAGCAGTGGAGCCTGCAACAGAGCTCCATGCTGAATGATGCGCATCGCACTCTGAAGGATCCGATCAAGCGCACACAGTATCTGCTGAAGCTGGAAGGCGTGGAACTGGAAGAGCAATCGAAGAGCGCGACGGAACAGGCGCGGGCGAGCGGACAGGTGAAGAAGCAAATCGTTCCGCCAGATCTGCTGGAGGAAGTTTTCGAATTGAATATGCAGTTGGAAGAGCTGCGCGGGCAGAAAAAAATGGGCGAAGACGATCCCGCGCTGATCGAGGAAATTGGGCGCCACAAAATCGAACTGGAAGAAAAGTACGATGGGCTGCTGCGCGAGCTGCAGACGAACTGGACAGCGTGGGATGTGCTGATCGATCGCGGGCAGGCGGGAGAGAAAGTTGCAGAAAACCAGTGCCGGCAGGCGCTCGACAAAATGGTGGATGTACTGAACCGGCGGAACTACATCCGAAACCTGGTGAGGGATGTGAATGAGGCGCTGGAGAAGTGAAAGAGGATTGAGAAATCGGGGAATTTAGTAATTGAGTAATTGCAAGAGCCGTCGCGCGAAGCGTGTTTCAAATTACTCAATTACCAAATTACACAATTACTAATGTCATCGGATCGCATTGTCGGAATCGATTTAGGCACCACGAACTCCCTGGTGGCGTTCATGCAGGGGGAGAGTCCGGTGGTGATTCCGGGAGAAGATGGTTCGAACCTGGTGCCGTCGGTGGTGGCTCTGGACCAGAATAATCAGCCGGTGATCGGAAATGGGGCGCGCAATTCGCTGATCGCGAATCCGGAACGGGCGGTGTATTCGATCAAACGCCTAATGGGGCGCGGAGTTGAAGATGTACAGGAGGAGTTGAAGTTCTTTCCATTCCGGCTGGCGGAAGATTTGCAGCCGGGAGAAGTGCTGAGGATCAGGCTTGGCGAAAAGAAGGTGGGCGAGAAGACGTTTACTCCGCCAGAGATTTCGGCGCTGATTCTGCGGCAGCTTAAGCGCAATGCGGAACGATTTTTCGGAGCGCCGGTCACCAAGGCGGTAATCACAGTTCCCGCTTATTTCAACGACGCGCAGCGGCAGGCGACGAAAGACGCGGGACGCATCTCCGGGCTGGAAGTCTTGCGGCTGGTGAATGAACCGACGGCGGCCTCGTTGGCTTACGGGCTGGACAAAAAGCAGAACGGAATTGTCGCGGTCTACGATCTGGGCGGGGGAACGTTCGATATTTCGATTCTCAAGCTGCACGATGGCATCTTCGAAGTGATCGCAACGAACGGTGATACCCACCTGGGTGGCGACGATATCGACAATCTGCTGATCACGATTGCGCTCGATGATATTCAGGGCGATTTGGGTCTGGATGTGCGGCGGAATGCCGAGGTTGTGCAGGCGATTCGCAAAGCGGTGATCGAGGCGAAGATTACGCTCTCATCGCAAGACTCGACCAAGCTGAGCGTCGAACTGCCCCGGGGGAAGCATTACCTGCGCGAGATCACGCGCCAGCAGTTCGAGCAATTGATTCAGCCGATCATCGACCGCACCGTTGGCCCGTGCAAGCAGGCTTTGAAAGACGCCGGGCTTAAGCCAGAGCAGATCGACGAAGTGGTGCTGGTGGGAGGGTCGACGCGCATTCCGAAGGTCCGGGCTTTGGTGAAAGAGATGTTTCAGCGTGAGCCGCATACTGATTTGAATCCCGATGAAGTGGTTGCGCTGGGTGCGGCGGTGCAGGCGAATATTCTCGGCGGAGGGTCGGAAGCAACCGAGAACATGCTGCTGCTCGATGTGACGCCGCTTTCGCTGGGCATCGAGGTTGCGGGCGGCGTGACGGACAAGATTATTCTGCGCAATTCCACGATTCCGGCATCGGCAACGCAGTTTTATACGACGCAAATCGACGGCCAGGCGAACGTCGCCATTCACGTGCTGCAGGGAGAACGCGAGTTGGCAAAAGACTGCCGCTCGCTGGCGCGCTTCGACCTGAAAGGCATTCCGCCGATGGCAGCGGGGATGGCGCGGATCGAGGTGAAATTTTTGATTGATGCCAACGGCATTTTGAGTGTCTCGGCACGCGAGCAGCGCAGCGGCAAAGAGGCTGAGATCCAGGTGCAGCCGAGCTACGGGCTTACTGACCAGCAGGTCGAAAGCATGATTCTCGATTCGTTCGACAGCGCAGAAGAAGATTTCCGGAAGCGGCAGGTGATTGAGGCGCGCAACGAGGCGGGAACGATTCTGGCGGCGCTGGAAAAAGGCAAAAAAAGTCCGGCGTGGGGTGTGCTGATGACCGACGAAAAGAAAAAGATTGCGAAGCTGGAAAAAGCTTTGATCGCAGTGAAAGCGGAAGAAGATTATCAGGCGATCCGCAAGGCGATTGAGGTGCTGAACCAGGCCACCACGCGACTGGCGGAATTGATGATGGACAGCGCAGTCTCAGCGGCGCTGAAAGGCAAGACGATGGATGAGGCTGGCGATGCTGCGGAGGATCGCGGCGAAGGGCTGACAGCGCCGCATCCCATGGCGAAGGCAGAGTTTGAATGATTCAAAGTTGTCGTCCTGAGCGAGGCAGGGCTGCGAAGCGAGGGCTGCACAGTCGAAGGATCCCTACCTTAGGAGTATCGCGGCTATAGGGATCCTTCGACTCTGCGGATTTCGTGCTGGTGCGCGACCCGCTCCGCTCAGGATGACAACGGCGAATGAAATTGAGGTCTAAATGTCTGACGAAAAAACGCAAAATGGCGGCACGATGACGGAAGAAGCTCCGGCGGGTGAGAACACGGTTGAGGTGACGTTCCTGCCCGAGGGCAAGACGGTGCAGTTTGAACACGGCAAGCTACCCTACGAAGATCACGGCAAGGAAGAGTCGATCCTCGACGTTGCGCTAAATTATGGAATTCCGCTGGACCATGCGTGCGGCGGCAACTGCGCCTGTACCACCTGCCATGTGTGGATCAAAGAAGGCGCGGAAAATCTCTCTCCCATGGATGATGATGAAGCGGATCGCCTGGACATGGCCGCCGATCTGCAGTTAAACTCGCGTCTCGGTTGCCAGGTGCAGATCACGAAACCGGGGAAAGTTGTGGTGGAAATTCCGGCGTGGAACCGGAACTACATTTCGGAAGAGCATCACTGATCATGGGTCTGTGAAAGGCTTGAAAGGTTCGACCTGAGGAACTCCAGATGCCCAAACCTCTTAGCTGGGATGACGCCGAAGATATTGGCATTCTGCTCTCGGAAGCTCATCCGAACGTGGATCCGCTTACGGTGCGCTTTACCGATCTCCACCGCTATGTGACCGAACTGCCCGATTTCAAGGGTGACCCGAAGACTTCGAATGAAGGCAAGCTGGAAGCTATCCAGATGGCCTGGCATGAGGAATTTCAGGACCGCACACAGGGATAAGGTGCCAGCGTCGCTTCCAGTTTTTACATTTTCGTGACAATTAACTAGGCGAACCGGCTTAGATTGCGCTCAATGAGGAGTGGATGTTTACCTCCTTCCCGAGGAGAATTCTCTCTCTAACCAACTATGGGGCACAGCGCGGGCTGTGCCCGATTTTTTGGAGAAGTCGCGGGACAAGGATCCAACGAAGATTACTTTCTTCGCCAGCGGACGCCATCTTTGGTGTTTTCGATGATCACGCCGGCGCTGACGAGCTCTGTGCGCAGGGCATCGGAAACCGCGAAGTTGCGGGCTTTGCGGGCGGCTTCCATCTCCGCGATTTTGCCTTCGATCGCGACATTCGAGGTCTGATCGGCCTGTACCTGGTCGCGCAGCTCAGTGCTGATCTCCTTCTCGCGGCCTTCAGCAAGCGCCCACTGGAAGACGGCTTTCATCTTAGCGGCATCGTCATCGTTGAGAACCGCGAACACTTCATCGAACCGATCGAGCGCGGCCAACAATGGCGCAGCGTCGCCGGCCTTGAGCTGACCGGAGTCGATGGCCGAGTTGGCGCGGCGCACCATCTCGAAAATTGCGGCCTGGGCCTGCGCGGTGTTGAGATCGTCATCGAGCGCGGCTTTCATGCGTTCGACGGACTCGCCGGCCAGTGATTGCATCTCCGGAGTCGAACCCGCGGGAAAATTGCCGGCGCTCAAGCGCTCCCGGAAATTGCACAGCCGCTCAACCGAAACAGCGGCTTGTTTTAGACCGTCGAAGGTGAAATTCAGTTGATTTCGGTAGGGAACGGAAGTCAGCAGATAACGAATTGACGAAGGCTTATGCCCCTTCAAGACCAGATCTCGCAGGGTGTAAAAGTTGCCCAGCCTCTTTGACATCTTCTCGCCCTCAACGAGAAGAAAACGCACGTGAAACCAGAAACGCGCGAAAGTTTTCCCGGTGAGCGACTCCGATTGTGCAATTTCGTTTTCGTGATGCGGGAAAACCAGATCTTCTCCGCCGGCGTGGAGATCGAAACTCTCGCCGAGTTCCTCCATCGACATCACAGAGCATTCGAGGTGCCAACCGGGCCGTCCCGGGCCGATGGGCGTGTCCCACGAAGCCTCGCCAGGTTTGGGAGCCTTCCAGAGCGCGAAATCGCGAGCGCTATCTTTATCGTATTCATCTACGTCGACGCGCGCGCCGTCGATCATCCCGCTGAAATCTTTTTTTGAAAGCTTGCCGTAAGCGGGAAAGCTGGCGATGCGGAAGTAGTAGGAGCCGTCGTCGGCGCGGTACGCAATTTTTTTCTCGACCAACCGGGCCACGAACTCCGCCATCTGCGGAATATGCTCGGTGGCGCGTACCAGGTGCGGCCGCTCGATGCCAATCATGGCCGTATCTTCGAGAAAAACTTTCTCGTATTTTGCCGTGTATTGCTGCACGCTCACTTCATCGCGAGCGGCGTTGTGGATGATCCTGTCATCCACATCGGTGATGTTCATTACGTAGCGGACTTTGTAGCCGGACTGGCGGAGGAAGCGCTGCAGCAAGTCGACGGCGATAAACGTACGGAAGTTACCGATGTGCCCGTAGTCGTAGACGGTTGGTCCGCAAGCGTACATGCGAACTTCGTTATCGCGCAGCGGACGGAACTCCTCAACCTGCGACGACATGGTGTTGTGAAGGCGTAAGGCCATGACTGGCAATGCGGTCGAAGAAGAACCCTCAATTCTAGGGGGACGCGCGAAAAGGGGTCAACTGGCGTTGATGCCGGCGTGAGAGGAATCGGCGCCGGATTGCGAAGGTAACGCGTGAGTGTGCAGGCGCAAGCGGTGCTGCACGAGGAAAACATAGTGCAAGGCAGAGATGATGGTAAAGGCGAAGGTCGCGCGCAGGAAGACGGTACGCGAAATCCAGATCCAGCGTGCCGGACGAATGGCGAAGAGCATGACAAAAAAAACTGCGCCGATCTGCGACAAGGTGTTGGCTTTTCCGAAGATGCTGGGCCGGAAATCGCGCAAACCGGAAATGGCAAACAGGACAGCGCTGGCGGCGAGAATGGAGACATCGCGGCTAAAAACCAGCACAGTAAATTTCCAGGGAATCCGGTGCAGAATGGAAAGTACGGGAAACATGGTGCTGAGCAATAGCTTGTCGGCAATGGGATCGAGATACTGACCGAGCTGCGTCTGCTGGTGCAGTTTGCGCGCCAGCAATCCATCGAGGCCGTCGCTGAATCCGGCGATCACAAATAGGACCAGCGCCCAGAAATAGCGGCCGTCGACCAGTTCGATCACAGTAAAGGGAACGAACGCCATGCGGAGCAGGGTGAGTTGATTGGGCGCGGTGAAAACTTGCGAGATTTTCATGCCGGATTCCTGCGCGGCCGTTCCGGAGATTTGGCGGTACCTAGGACCACTATCCCGTTGCCGCGGGCGCTTAGCGTCGTGGCGGGATCAATACCGGTTTGCGCCGAGAAACGCTGCGACAGCGAAGGCAGGTTGCCATCGGGGAGATCGAGCTCGATTCGTTCGATCCGGTGCATGGGAAAGAAGACGACGGCGGGGGTGACCGCGTCGCCATCTTTGACCATCAGGATGAGATCTTCAAAGGAAGCCAGTTCGATGCCGCTGAGGCTCAGGCCTTCAGCTCCCAGAGCCAGCACCATACCCCAGAATTTGTCGCGCGGGTTGCCCAGCGTGACGACAACCATCGATCCGGGGGAAAACGGGGTGCTCGCCGATTGCAATGATCGAGCCACTTTTGGTTGCGAATGGCTGCGTGCCCGCTGAGACTCGTTCGGCATGACATGATTTTCGCCGCGGCAGCCTAAGTTGGCAACTGCGCCACAAGTTCGAAAGCCTGGCGATCGTCGTTTTAGGCGTCGCAGCCTCTACGGAGCGGCCCTGAGGGTGACGATTTCAGCTACGGCGAGCACCAGGGCATAGGTCGCGAACAAAAACGCGCCATACCTGCCTCCGGAGGAGTCGTGGATCCGTGGCATGAAGGTCGACAGATTCAAGAGCACGATGGCTTCGCCAATCATCCCGGGAATGGCTAGCAAAAGCATCGCAGAAGACCAGTCCGCTGCAGCAATGTGACGCCAGCGCAGAATCAGAATGCAGACAGCCGCGGAGATTATCGGCGATAAGAAAAACCACGTCCAATAGCGCAGGGGAGTGGTTTCGAGCACAACCGCACCGGTTCTGGCATAGTAGAGCGTCCCCAATATCCAGATCACCAGTCCGAGTACGAGCAACAGCACCATGTCTTGGCCTTTCATATTTCGCTCCGTCCGTTCTATAATGTACCATATGGTACATATGCTTGTACCATATGGTACATGCGAGGGCAAAAGGAAAAAACAGCTGGGCGCGAGGATCTGCTGGACCGCTGCCTGACGGCCTTCGTCCGGGCTGGAACGCTGGACCTTAGCCTCGACCAGCTCGCGGAGCGGGTAGGCATCAGCAAACGTATGCTGATTCACTATTTCGGCGGCCGGGAAAACATCGAGGAGAGCACGATGACGCGCCTCGAGGAAAAACTGCGCGCGCAATTTGCCCCCGAAGCATTT
>JASHTD010000320.1 GCA_030040725.1 Candidatus Sulfotelmatobacter sp.
GCAGATTCTGGTTGCGACGACGGTCATCGAGGTGGGTGTGGATGTGCCGAACGCGAGCGTGATGGTCATCGAACATGCCGAGCGTTTCGGCCTGGCACAGCTTCATCAGCTGCGCGGCCGTATCGGGCGCGGAGCAGCGAAGTCGTATTGCATCCTAATGACTGGAGGCAAAGTGACGGAAGACGGCGAGCGCCGGCTGGATGCCATGGTACGCACCAACGATGGTTTCCAGATCGCCGAACTCGATCTCGAGCTTCGCGGGCCGGGAGAATTCTTCGGCACGCGGCAGGCCGGCATGCCGAGCTTTCGAGTTGCCAACTTAATTCGGGATCGCCAATTGCTGGAACTGGCGAAGCGCGAAGCTGCCGCGGTGATGGCCGGACCCAATACCGAGATCACGCAAGTGGAAATCAGCAAGGCGCTCTATGCCATGAGAGCGCGCTGGCAGCAGACCTACGGGCTGGTTGAAGTGGCGTGAGCTGCTAAAATTCTAAACATGGCAGCGCCCCAACTTATTCAGATCGAACTGCACCCGCCGCTGCGTGTGCCCAAACCCGACTGGCTGCGTGCCAAGGCGCCAGTCGGCGACAATTTCCATAATCTAAAAAAGCTGGCACGCGGTCTCGGACTGCACACGGTTTGCGAATCGGCACAGTGCCCGAACATCGGCGAGTGCTGGAATCATAAAACCGCGACCTTCATGCTACTGGGCGATATCTGCACTCGCCGCTGCGGATTCTGCGCCGTACCGAAGGGGCGACCTGAGCCGATTGACTGGGACGAACCACGACGCGTTGCCGAGGCGGTTGCTACGCTTGGACTTAGACATGCGGTCATTACCAGCGTGAATCGCGATGACGATAACATCGGCGGGGCAAAAATATTTGCCGAAACCATCCGCGAAATTCGTGAACTAACTCCCGATTGCCGCATCGAAGTGCTGATTCCCGATTTTCAGGGATTGGAAGAGCCGTTGCGAATCGTGCTCGACGCCCAGCCGGATGTGCTCAACCACAACACCGAAACCGTGCCGCGCTTGTATCGAGCCGTGCGCTCGGGAGCGCGCTACGAACGTACGCTGCAGCTGCTGGAAAATTCCAAGAAATTTTCGCCGCGCATGGTGACGAAGAGCGGCGTCATGGTTGGCTTGGGCGAATCTACCGAAGAACTGATCGAAGTTTTCCGCGAACTCGGCAGCCGCGGCGTCGATATTCTTACCGTGGGGCAGTACTTGCGGCCATCGCGCGATCATCTGCCGATTGCCCGCTTCTATACGCCCGAGGAGTTTCGCGAATTGCGCACAGAGGCCCTTCGCTTCGGCTTTCGGCACGTCGAGTCGGGGCCGATGGTGCGCTCCAGCTACCACGCGCATGAGCAGGCGGAATCAACGGCACATTGAGTGATTGGGGCGTTGATTTTTTCAATTACTCAATGACCCAATCGCACAATCCCTCGATCAAAAGATGTGCAGCTTGATGCTGAGGTATTTTTTGGGATTCTGCCGGAAAGCCTTCAGGAAGTCTTGAGTTTCTTTCATGACTTCATTCGTATTGTTGTACAGGGTGTCATCCTTCAACAGCTTTCCAACCGTGCCCTGGCCCGCCTCCAGCGACGATGTCAGAGCCTGAAGCTTGCTGATTGTGGTGTCGATCTTGTCGGCTAATTCCTGATCTTTGGAGAGTTTTCCCAGAGTGCCTTTGCCTGCATTGATATCAGCCGTGATCTGCTTCAAATTGGCGATTGTGTCGTTGGCATTATTGTAAAGAGTCGGATCTTTCAGGAACTTGCCCGCGGTTCCTTTGCCTGCTTGCAGATCGTCCACCACGGTATTCATCTTATCCAGCGTGGCAAGAAACTTATTGTAAGCATCGTTGCTGCTGATAAGTTGACCGAGGCTGCCCTGGCCCTTGGCCACTTCGTCGACCACCCCCTGAAATTCCTTCACCGTTGCCGATAGCCGGTCGTACAAGGTCGGATCGTAGATCAATTTGCCGAGCGAACCTTTCCCGCTCTCCGCGAAAGCCAGGATGCGGTCGGCGCGCTTCAGCAGGGCGTCCATGTTCTGCAGCGTACTCTCGCTGGAGCGGACCACCTCGTTAAAATCCGGATGCACATGCGTCGGCAGCGTGTCCCCATCCTGTGCCCGAGCGCCCACGGACTGGGAACTATCGATATCGAGATAGGTTTCACCCAGCACGCCGGCGGTATCGAGTGAAGTGACCGAATCGCGCCGCAGATTGAAGCCATATTTCGTGCTCACTCGCATGGTGATTTCAACGGGAGTGATCCGCTTATCCTTGTCTGCTACGACCCGTATGCCGGTCACATTGCCAATATCCACTCCACTCAGGCGTACAGGAGCACCCACGCGGAGGCCGCCGGCGTTATCGAAATAGGAGTACAGGGTAATGCTTTTGGTGAACAGGCCGGTCGTGCCCGACATGAGAAACAGAAGGATGGCCAGAACTACGCTGGCAATAACAACGGTCAAACCGACTTTAAGTTGCGACCATTTAAGTTGTTTCTGACTCGGCAAATAATTTCCTTATGCCGCGGGTTGCGACTTTTGTCGGTGACACCCGGAACACCTCGCAGCTAGCGGCGCCCCTCGCAGCATCATAACAAAGCAGGCGCAGCTCTCTAAGAGACTTGTGGGTGGAGTACCGGAAGAAACAGCAGCGCGGCCAGGTAAGCTATCGCTCCGCAAGCCAGAGTGACGGTCAGGCCAAACTGAATCGCAATCACCATGGCTAAGACCGAACCCAGAACGCTGGCAGCGGCGTTCATCGCCCATGCCCATTCCACGGCGCTGTCCTTGTCAGGTTCGCCCCGGGGAACGGATGCAATGGCAGTTAATGCGCGCAGTCCGGTTGGGAACGGCATGCCCATCACGAAACCCAGAGGCACGAGCAGGATTGCGCTGATCGCCAGGCGAGCGGCAAATCTCAGCCCCACCCATGCGGCGAGCACGTGCGAGAGGAAAAAAGCATCGGCAATCAGGATGAGGATGGCTGCGGTTAACGGAATCCAAACCCGTTCCGTGCGGCGGATCCACTCGTGCGACATGAGGCTTCCGGCCCCGCTCGACAACATCAGCAAAAAAATAACGACTGTGAGCGCGTAGGTAGGATGGCCCAGAAACAGCACGAATCGCTGAATGAAGGCAATCTCAGCCAGAATATATCCCAGGCCGATGGCCACGAAATAAAGCACGCGAGATGGTGAATGGCGGCCCCTCTGCAACGCCAGGGGCAAAATCAAAAACCCCACAACCGCCACAATCGATACTGCCAGCACAACCAGCAGCACAAGCACGCCGAGATTTACCTTCCAGTCGATGGCATGCCGCATCGCTCGCTGGCCAAGAATCTGCCCCGGCTTGAGAGTGAAAAAGAAAAAAGGCGCGTTATCGGTTACCGGTGCCACGTTGTACGTGTAGTTCTGCGCAAAGCGGTAGGGGTCGTTGCTGGCGATCAATTCGGCGAACGGGTTTTCGTCCAAGTGCGCTTTACCGAGGTCCGCAGGGAGATAAAGTGGACTGAGCTGAGAATATTTCTGGAACTGAACTTCCACGGCTGATATTTCGTCGGCGCGAAAGGCAGTTTTTTTAGCAAGAACCGCAACCGGGATGCCATCTTCGTTCAGCGGTCCCTGCGAGGCCACAATGAAATTGCGCGCGGTGCTGGTGACGCCCAGGCTATGCAATGCCTCCATCGCGACCGCCACGACACGCAATGCTTCCCGCGGTTCGCGGAATTCCCAGCGGGTAATGGCAATCATTCCCTCCGGTTTGAGATGTTGGAAATATTCCCGGAACGCCTCGACGGTGTAGAGATTGTTTTCGCTGAGCGCAAAAGCGCCAGCGGCCGTTGAAGCCCAGGTGTCGACCAGCGTCATCTGCACGACATCGAATCGCTGAGGTGTTGAGCGCAGATAGGAACGGCCGTCGGTAACATGCATGTGGACTTCGGGTCGTTGGTAGAGTTGCTGGGCATAATCGGCATAACGCCCGCGCATGATGGTATTGGCGATGATGGGATTGATTTCGATGCCGGTTACGCTTGGGCTGCCGCTGGCGACGGCGCGAAGCACGTCAACTCCACCGCCGGGGCCGATAATGGCGAACTCGCCGTGAGGCCGCAAAACATTGGCGAGGGCGGGCGGAGCCGACATAAGATCCTTTTCCCACTCGCTGTCGTGCCAGTGTGCGAGATCGCAGTTCATGATGTAGGTGGATGCGTCGGCGTCAATCACAATGGCTTTCGCCGCGCCCTGTCGATCGACCTCTACGCGTGACAGGGCATTCCACCTTGAGAACTCCACCCACGCGGGATCGCGAAACATGCCCTTGGCATAAACCACGTCGATGAGGCGGTTCGAATAATTCGCAGCAATCAAAATCGCCAAAACGGCGGCAACACCAATTGCGATTTTGCGGCTCTTCAGATTCTCTGACCACACGGCACCGGCGATCGCCGTTGCAACACCTGCGGCCAGGATTGTGTTCGGTCCTCCAATCCAGTTGAGCAAAGGAACTACCGCGACGCACGCCAATGCGCCACCGCTAAGATCTGCGCCGTAAAGCCGGGAAACACGCCAGGTCTCGCGTGAAAACACCATCGAGAACAGCAGTCCGGTCAGAAAAAATGGCCCCGCCGCAGCGAGGTAAAGCACAGTCAGACGCAGGGAATTTTGCCATGTTACGGTCAACGCGACCGGCACGTGCAGCACGATTTCCAGAACCACGAGAGCTACTACTGAATTGACCAGGCAAACTCGCTGAGCCAACTGGCGAGTGGGAATCCGCGCCAGCCGCCATTTGAGCAGGTAGGCAAAAACTCCGCCCGCGCCCAGCCCCAGCAGTGCAATCGAAATAGCGAGAAAGGCAAAATGGTAGAAGAGGACGACAGAGAACAACCGGGTCAGTGCCAATTCCAGCAGAAGCGCGGCGAAGCTGGCAAGTCCCAGACCCAGCAGAAGAGTGCGCTCGGGAACGATATCGGACGAAGCAACCGGCTTTACGACTTCGCTGATCGCGGACATGATGGGATCGGAATTCGCCAGTCTAGCAGAAGCGCAGAGTCGCGATCAGAAGCGATTAGCACTCAATCTTAGCTCTCAAGGATGACTTGCGCGATCGCCTGCTCAGCAGTGTGAGAGATGGAAAGCGCCGTGTTCTTCACGCCTAACCTGGCAGCAAATTCACCGGCGCGGCCGTGAAAAACCATGGTAGGACGTTTGCCCGGCAATCGAGCGACCTCGCAGTCCTGCCAGCGGACGCCATGATTCCATCCGGTGCCAAGTGCTTTCATGGCGGCTTCTTTCGCGGCGAAGCGCGCGGCGTAGCGCTCGATACGGTTGGCCTTCGACTCGCAATAGCGAATCTCATCCGGCGTGAAAATACGCTGCAGGAAGCGGCCGCCGAAGCGCTCAATCGATTGTCGAATGCGCGGAACTTCAGCGATATCGATGCCGGTGCCAACGATCATATTCTCGAACTTCTTCTCAAATATTCAGAGTAACCTATCGCCACGGTAGACCAGTTTTCCCTCGATCATGCGCGCTTCTGCGGTCAAGCGATGCGGCTTCGCCGGCGCGCTGTCATCGGTATGCATCACTTCGTGTCCGTGCGCAACCAGCCAGTCGGAGACCAGCATGCGGTGGCAGCGGAAGTATACCCGCTCAGCGCACATGTAGGCGGTGGGTGATTGTTCGGCGAGGGTAATGAGCTCCGCGATGGCAGCCTCGAATTCTGCAGTGAGCATGTAATCGGCGTAGTTGCGAAAGGAAGCATTGCGCAGGGCGATATTTGGCGAGTCGTCGCGCAGCTTCTTGCGATAACCTCCGAGAGCTTTCATCCACACATAACGAATGCCAACTGCGGCGAGACTTATTTCCAGTGATTCGCGATTAAATTGCGGCAGCCGTCGCGACATGGGGAAAGCACGTATATCGACCAGAGTTTGAATCTTGTGCGCCTGCAGTGTCTCGATCAAGTTTTCGAGCGAGCGCGTCGAATGTCCGATCGTATGGAGGCGAGCCAACAGACCTTTGATGCAGCGTCTTCACGCCGCGATGCGGGTAAGAGCGCTCGCCAATGCGGCATCCTGTTCGGGAAAGACAGTGCGCAGATCGAGCAGTACGCGGTTTTCCTCTACGCGGCCGATCACCGGAGGCTCGCAGGCGCGAAGTTTCGTGCAAAGTTCCTCAGCGCTGATTCCCTCAGCGGTCAAAGCAAGCAAACGCGTCGGTAAAACGCAGGAAGGCGCGGCACCTCCGCCGAGCAGCGATTCTCCGTCGACAATCTCCGTTTTCAAGTTCGGGGAATCGATGCATTTCGCCAGTTCTTCTGCGCGTCGGCCGATTTCTTCTTTTGTCGCACGCATCATGCGGAGGATTGGAATCGCATCGTGATCCCTCCGCACATAGGCGATCAGGGTTGCTTCCAGAGCGGCATACGTAAGTTTATCGACGCGCAATGCTCG
>JASHTD010000021.1 GCA_030040725.1 Candidatus Sulfotelmatobacter sp.
ATTGCGCTTTCATCGCGCCGATTTTCGCCGAATCAACGCGGCTCATCTGTCCCGCGCCCACGCCGACCGTTTGTCCGTCGCGGGCGTAAACGATGGCGTTCGATTTCACGTGCTTGCAGATTTTCCATGCGAACAGCAGCGCCCGCGTTTCTTCGGGCGTGGGCGCGCGCTGCGTTACGACCTTCAGGTCAACATCAGTCAAGGGGCGCACGTCGGCGTCCTGGACGAGCATCCCTCCGGAGATATTCTTCAACATCCACTTCTGTGAGGCCGCGATAACTTGAACGAGCCGAAGATTTTTCTTGCTCGCGAACCGCGCTTTCGCGTCTTCGTCGAAGCCGGGCGCAGCGATGACTTCGAGAAAAAGCTTGTGCATCTCTTCGGCGGTTTCGGCGTCGATCGTGCGGTTGACGCCGATGACCCCGCCGAAAGCCGATACCGGATCGCATTCGAGCGCGCGTTTGTAAGCCTCGGCGAGAGTTTTGCCGGTTGCGGCGCCCGCAGGATTCGTGTGCTTGATGATGACGCAGAACGGCCGGTCGGATTCGGGAACGTTGAACTCCTGCGCAAGATCCCACGCGGCCTGCAGGTCGACGATGTTGTTGTAAGAAAGCTCTTTTCCCTGAAGCTGCTGGCTATTGGCTACGCCCACGCCGGAGCCGTCGGAGTACATCGCCGCTTTCTGATGCGGATTTTCGCCGTAACGGAGATCGAGGACCTTTGTAAATGACAAGCGCAGGGTGGACGGGAACGCCGCGTTGGATGTAGGGACAGCCGCCCCCGGCTGTCCGGCGGAGCGAAGCTCTGCGGCGTTTATCGCGGAGATTCGCTCGAGCGTGGATGCAATGGCAGAGTCGTAAGCCGCCGTAAGCGCAAAAGCTTTCTGCGCAAGTTTCCACTTCGTCTCATTCGACAGGCCGCCCTGGGAGAGTGCCAATTCTTCGGCGATCGAGCTGTAATCGGCAGGCGAGGTGACCACCGCGACATCGCGAAAATTCTTAGCCGCCGAGCGGATCATGGAGGGCCCGCCGATGTCGATGTTTTCGATGAGTTCGTCGAACGTCACCCCGGGCTTGGCCGCGGTTTTCTCGAACGCATAGAGATTAACGACGACCATGTCGATCGGCTGAATGCCTTGCTCGGCAACGGCAGCGACATGCGCGGGATCGTCGCGCCGATGGAGGATACCTCCGTGAACCTTGGGATGCAGCGTTTTGACGCGTCCATCGAGCATTTCGGGAAAGCCGGTGAGCTCAGAGATGTCTTTGACTGCGATTCCGGAATCGCGCAGCAGCTTGGCCGTGCCTCCAGTGGAGATGAGTTCGACGCCGAGAGCAGAAAGCTTACGGGCGAAATCGGCAAGGCCGGTTTTATCGGTGACGCTGAGGATGGCGCGGCGGATTTTCGAATGGCCGGAAGACATGATTGGTCTCAATTGTGAAGGATGAGGGCAGCGCGACCGAAGATTCTACCAGCAATCGGGTCTTGGCCGTTTGGCGGCAACTTACTCCCCAAAGCTTGAGACTCGCCTGGCAGAGTCGCGTTTCTCTCAATCGCGGTGAAGCCGCTTGCACGGCTTAACTTACGTAACGTTGACCGGCTTCCATCCATCTGCAACGCTGTTCATCATGCGGCAAAAGTCGGAGAAGAACCGGAGAAACACCCGTCCGCCGCGTATTCGCGTCCCCAATAACGAGAAGGCAATCTTCACGGTTGACAATCAGAAATTCATTGGAGTCCTCAAGCGGCTGTCGCTTACCGGAGGTTCCGCCGTTTTTGCCAAACCTCTCCCCAACGGAACGCTAGGCGAAATGGCTCTGAAAACCGTCTTCGGAAAAGTGGAAGCCCAAATCCAGTTCCTGCAGACCGGGGCGGACGGGATGCCGCTTATCCAGGCCTTCCGCTTTCTTGACATGGACGGCACCAGCCGCCAACGATTCACCGCTGCCGCGGAGCTGATGCAGCGCGAGGGCTTCAGCGACGCCAAGGAAGAACTAGGGACCTTAAACCTCAGTTTGAGCAAATTGGGAGAGAGCATCCGTCGTCTTTCAGGAGCGATCACTCCCGGCCGAAGGGATAGCTCGAAGCGGTAAGGGGTTCGTGTGTGTATCTTGCTCAGGCCAGGCGTTGATTGGTGGCTGGGGCTTTGGCGTCTCCTTCGAAACGCAATCGTGCGATCAAGCCAATCGTGTCCGCGGTAGGATCGCGAGCGACCAACGACAACCGCGACTACGTCTTTGCTTTGGCCTTCAGCTTGACCTGCCCTTCGGCTAATTCGACCGAGAATTCCACGTCCTGGCAGCCGTATTGTTTGCGGATTTGCTGGGTTTTCTTCTGCACGAAAGACGAGAACGAATCGAGGTTGCCAGAGACGTTCTCTCCGGCTTTCTTCTTGGCTGCAACCAGCGTGTTGTAAAGGCGCTCGACCTGCTCGCGCTCGCCTTGATCGACGCTGTGCAAGGTGATGGGTTGCGAGGCTGCGACAGCGGCTGCCGCGGCTTTGCTTACTCCATAGACTGGATGAGCTGGCTTGTGTTCTTCTTCCGCCCGCACTCCCTGAATCGACAGAATCGCATCCTGCGGCCTGCGATAGCCCTCTTCGCGGATGCGCGACTTCTTGCGCCAGAGATCGCTGTAGATGGCGTAGCGCTGCGCCATTTCGTTGTAGCGGTATCGCTGGGAAAAATTCATCTTCCCGCCGTCGGAGAACTTGCGCAGCATGGAAAGCACTTTCCACTCAATATCGGTGGGTGGCCTTTTCGTCGGATTGCTGAAATAGATCTCGTACTCGATCTTCAACCGGCGCAGCTGGGTATCGAGTACGGTTAATTCTTCGTCAGTGGTCACGCAGAGTTCTCCGAGCTACCAGTGTACTGAGAAGAAGCGGATCGAGGCAGGTGCCCTGCGGTCACCGGAGGTTATGGTACGAAAGTAAGCTGTTCGCTACTTGGAATTTGCCGCCATCTTCTTAACCATAGCGAGTACGAGCTTGCGGTCGCTGTCATTCAGATTGGCGGAGTAGCGGCGAATTTGACTGAGAAAGCGCACTTCGTCATCGGAGAGCTGCGGCAATCCTTTGGAGCCGTTGCTGTGGCCGGGTTCGGAAAAGAATTGCGAGAGCGCGATCTCCATTGCCCCGGCAATTTTCGAAAGAGTGTCGAGCGAAGGAATGGTGTGCCCGTTTTCTACGCGCGAGAGATAGCAACGAAGCAGTCCGGTGCGCTTCTCAATGTCGCCCTGGGACATCCCTTTTTGCAGCCGGTAATTTCTAATGGTTTCGCCGATGTTGATCGTGGGGAGCATTGCAGATGCGACATAGTAACCAGATCGGGATTTTCTGGCAAGTGGAATTTCGTGC